>CAYHTC010000001.1:0-29375 GCA_964359445.1 uncultured Sediminibacterium sp.
ATCTTGGCATTTTAACGATTACATAATCCAGTGCCGGCTAAAAGTAGTCCTAAGTGGTCTGGGTTATCTGGTTTTTGAGTTCATCCAGCGAATAGCCGATGGCCAGTTTGGCAGCGATCTTTGCAATAGGGTAACCGGTTGCTTTGGAAGCAAGGGCCGAAGAACGACTTACGCGCGGATTAATTTCTACGGCAATCAGCTCTTCTGTTTCCGGGTTCTGGGCGAACTGCACATTACATCCTCCGGCAAAATTACCAAGAGAGCGCATCATCAGGATGGCTTTGTTACGCATATCCTGAAAAGCGGTATCACTAAGGGTCATGGCCGGGGCAACTGTTATAGAGTCGCCGGTATGAACACCCATGGGGTCTATGTTCTCAACGGTACAAATGATCACCACATTATCATTCTGATCGCGTAATAGTTCCAGTTCAAATTCTTTCCACCCCAGTACCGCTTTTTCTACCAGCACTTCATGCATGGGAGAGGCTTTTAGCCCCCTTTCAAGCGCGGCATCGAGGTCGTCTTTGCTATGAACAAAGCCGCCACCCGTACCACCCAGGGTAAAGGAGGGGCGTATTACCAGCGGAAATCCTATTTCCTGCGCAAATTCCTTTCCTTCCAGAAAACTGTTGGCAACACGGCTGGGAGCCACGGCAATGCCTATTCTGACCATTAATTGCCGGAATTTTTCCCTGTCTTCCGCCATATCAATGGCTGCCACATCCACCCCAATCATACGAACTCCAAATTTTTCCCAAATACCCAGTTCTTCGGCTTCCTTACACAGGTTCAGGGCTGTTTGGCCACCCATGGTGGGCAGTACAGCGTCTATTTTGTTTTCTTCGAGAATTTTTTCGATGCTTTCAACAGTCAGCGGTAGCAGGTAAACCCTGTCTGCCATCATCGGGTCGGTCATAATGGTGGCCGGGTTACTGTTTATCAGGATTACTTCAATCCCCTCTTCGCGCAGGCTCCTGGCAGCCTGGGAGCCGGAATAATCAAATTCACAGGCCTGGCCAATAATAATGGGGCCGGAGCCAACAATCAATACAGATTTGATAGAGAAGTCTTTAGGCATAATTGCAAAAAAAATAAATTGTGCAAATGTAAGGCTGGCAGGGGAAAGCAAGCGATAATTTTTATTCCTTTACGGGAGAATAAGAACAAAAAGAGTATAAATATCGTTATTATTACAAATTGAAAACCTAAAAAATTAAAATGGCAGTACTAAAAGAGGGCAGTAAAGCGCCCATATTTAAAGGGGTTGACCAAAACGGGAAAGCAATTTCCCTGGCCGATTTCAAAGGCAAAAAAGTGATCTTATATTTTTACCCGAAAGATGACACACCTACCTGTACGGTTCAGGCTTGTAACCTGCGTGATAATTACGCGGCGCTTATTAAAAAAGGGTACCATGTAATCGGGGTAAGTACTGATAATGTTAAAAGTCATAAAAAATTCGAAGAAAAATTCAGTCTCCCTTTTCCGTTGGTAGCCGATGAGGATAAGAAAATTGTAGACAAATACAATTTATGGGGCGAGAAAAAGTTTATGGGCCACACGTATATGGGTACTACCCGAACTACTTTTTTGATTGATGAAACCGGTAAGATTGTAAAAATTATTGAAAAACCGGAAAGTAAAAATCATACGGAAGAGATATTGGCGGCCTGGAAGAGCGCAAAGCTTTAATTAAGAATTAGTAATTAATAATTACAACGAATAAGAAAGGGCAAAAACGGTTAATTGTTTTTGCCCTTTTCTATTTGGGATAAGTGACGTAAGCGTTATTTATTTTTTTGTTTCTAATAATTTAAAAAACTGGTCTAACTGAGGCAGGATTACGATACGTGTTCTGCGGTTAGCGGCGCGGCCTTCTGCAGTTCCATTATTGCTGAGTGGCAGGTATTGACTGCGACCGGCGGCTGTCATACGTTTTGGATCAAGCCCGTAAGACTTTTGCAGGATACGAACAATAGTGGTTGCACGCTTTACACTCAGGTCCCAGTTATCCAGGATACCCAGGCTACTGATAGGAAGAGAGTCTGTATGGCCCTCCACCAGGAATTCAATTTCAGGTTGTGCATTCAATACTTTGGCTACTTTGCCTAATACTACTTTGGCACGGTCGGTTACATCGTAACTTCCGCTTTTAAAAAGAAGCCTGTCAGAGATATCTACATATACCACCCCTTTGTCTACTTTAATATTGATGTCTTTATCATCCAGGTTACCAATGGCGCCTTTCAGGTTCATCACCAATGCCATATTCAATGAATCTTTACGGGCAATGGAACCTTGCAGGTCCTGTATGTAAATATCTTTAGCTCCGATATTTTCCATTGATTTCTTGATGCTTTCCGCCTGTGCGCCGGTTACTACCGAAAGGTCCTTCAACTGGTTCAGTACCGTATTATTATTTTGTTTCAGGTACTCGATCTGTTTTTTAAGGTCATCAACCTGTTCATCCAATAAGGCTTTGCGGTTGCGTAAATCGGATATTTTAGACGCGGATTCGCCCTGATATTTTTTCAATTCATCCTGCAGGTCGCGGTATTTTGCCTGCATATCCAGGTAATTGCCACTTAGTTCCGCGTATTTGGCTTTTTCTGCTTCAAGTTTCTTTGGGCTGACACAGGAAAACAGGGCCGCTGAAGCAAGCGCGGCAATTAAGTAAACTTTAAGTTTCATAAATATTCGGTTAGATGATAAATATTGCCCTCTCTGAACGTAAACAAGGGATAAAAAATTGTGTTCAGAGAGATCAGCGGCAAAATAAAGACTTAAACCAGTGGGGTTTTTTAAAAATTTTCAACAATTTTTCCTTGGCCCGAAGGGCAGGGCAATTGGGGGCCACGGCACAGGCTCATGCAAAAACAATGCATTCAGCCGCCCGGCTCCATCCTTCATATTGATTGCCAAAACTGGCATCAATCATTTTCCGTTTGATCTTTAATGTAGGGGTTAGCAGTCCATTGCCAACGGTCCATTCTTCCGGTACCACAATCAGTTTGGGTAGCTGCTCATGGTGTTCCAACCCTTTATTAACTTCCGCCAGAATATTTTTTAATTCGCCGGAGATCTTTTCTTTGGTTTCTGTTTTAGCCGTTTCAGATAAAGTACCTAATGCAATGGCATGGGGCATGCCCGACCCCACCACACAAACCTGTGCCAGTAGTGAGCTTTGCAGCAACTTACCTTCAATGGGTGCAGGCACAATGTATTTGCCCTTACTGGTTTTAAACTGGTCCTTGATACGGCCCGTAATGGTTAGAAATCCATCCGCATCAATCAACCCTTCATCGCCCGTGCGTAAAAAATCGCCCTCAAAACATTCGGCTGTTATTGCCGGTTCCTTGTAATATCCCAACATGGTGGCTTCACTTTTCACCTGCACTTCATTATTTTTTCCCAGGCGCACTTCCACACTTTTATAGGCCTGGCCAACGGTTCCTATACGAATGGCCCCTTTTCTGTTGACATGAGAGAGGGCCACATTTTCCGTCATCCCATAAGCTTCCTGTATATGAATACCTAATCTGGCAAACCAATGCAGCAATGCCGGATTAATAGGCGAGGCCCCCGTAAAAATATGACCCGCTTTTGCCAGCCCTAACTTTTTTTGAATGGCTCTTTTGATCAGTAGAGAAATGATGGGTACCGATAATAACCGATCCAGTTTGGGCTGTGGCATTTTTTTCAGTATGCCTTCCTGTAACTTCTCCCATATCCGCGGTACGGCAAGGAAAACGGTAGGCCTGGTATCGGCCAGGTTTTTAGCAAAAGTATCCATCGATTCAACAAAATAAACAGCGCTGCCGGTAAAAACCGCGCCGCATTCAACCAACATACGCTCGGCTACATGGCAAAGCGGGAGGTAGGAAAAAAAGATCTCTTCATGTATATCGGGAAAGGTTTTTAAAAAAGAGTCTACCGCAAATCCTACGGCATGAAAAGTATGCATAACACCTTTGGGATGACCCGTTGTTCCGGATGTATACACAATACAGGTTAATGCTTTCAGATCTATATCAGGCTTACCTTTCATTCCTTCTGTGCGGCTGATCAACTCATCCCAGTTAAGGCAATCAGTATTGGGATAGAAAGGAAAGCTAATCCTGATCAGTTCATCGGGAATGCCCTGGCGTAATTCTTCCGCGTTATCCAGTTTACCCAAAAAAACAGCTTTGCTCTCACTATGCACAATAATCCCGCGCAGCAAATCGGCCGTGATATTTGGATACAAGGGTACTGATATACAGCCGGCCATTGATATGGCCAGGTCGGCAAGAATCCAGTGGGCACAGTTTTTACTGAGGATGGCTACTTTATCATTTTTACCAAGACCCATCGCTTGTAAAGCAGCGGCCATACGTCTTACCTGACTCCCTGCCTGCTGCCAGGTGAATTTTTGGTAAACGCCGTTTACAGGCTCAGCTAAAAAAAGCTTGCCGGCACGGGTAGTTTCAAATTCACAGAATTTATCAATAATGGTTGGGTATTGACCGGTCATTTAAATAAATAATTAGGGATTGGGTAATAAAAGATGTGCCATGCCCTGCTCCGGTATCTTTCCTTTTATAGGGGCATAATATTGATAGATATGTTGAAAATCGGCGGCCTCATCATCCGTTGGATAAAAAGGGTCTGAGAAAAAAACCTGTTTGTTGGCGAAATCCATACCCGCCATAACAATAGGCACCCCTGCTTTTTTGGCGATATGGTAAAACCCGGTGCGTAACCGCTCTACTTTTTTCCGGGTGCCTTCGGGTGATAGTGCCAATACAAACGAATCATGGTTTTCGAAAAGCGCGGCAGCCTCTTCTACCATATTATGCTGTTCAAACCGTTCAACCGGGAATCCACCCAGTTTTCTGAAAATAAATCCGAATGGACCCCTAAATAGTTCAGCCTTACCCAGGAATTTCGTATGGGTTATCCTCACTTTACTTCTGAAAGCAATGCCAATTACAAAGTCCCAACTGCTTGTATGCGGCCCCACTATCATCACACATTTTTTGATATGGTAAGGGAAAGTCCCTTTAAGACTCCACCCCATTAATCGAAGAAACAGGCTCCATATCAGGCGCATACAAACAAGCAATGGTTCTGCTAAACAAGATAATAAGAATGTGAGGATTATAGAGATTTTAATTCTCATAACAATAAGCAATTTTCTATTTCGAATCAGCGTTATACCATAAATCAACCCCCTATGGCCACATTCAGAAGTTTTATCGGCTCCGAATTAATGTCGATCAAGCAGAATATTGCCGCTGTCCGTAACATGATCCCGAATAGTATAAAACTGAACCCCAGTGAACGCCGGAGTATGTTCAAGCTGAATACAAAGCGTTATGAATTTGTGGAGAAAGCCGTGCAGTTTATGCGCAAAAACCCCAACACGGTTCCCAATTTTGTGGATGTAACGGTTTGCAATAACTATGTACATCTATATGGACAATACACCGAACTGATAGATGAACTGGAGCAGGTAAAAACAAAACTGGAAGATGCCAAACTGGTAATCGGTAATGAGATACTGAAACAAACGAGGGCCTATTTTCAGAATTCAAAAAATGCTTCTGAATCAGGCAATGAGTTGCTGGGTAAAATTTATAAAGAATTGAAACCGCATTATGCAGTGGGAAGAAATACTAATAAAACTGAGCATAATTTGTAGCCAATGTCCGCCACAGCCCCATATCATATGTACCCCTGCGGCGATCATGCCGTAACGATTGAATTAGGTAACAAAGTGGATGCCGCCATCAATCAAAAAGTAATCTCTCTTTTTTCTTATCTCAGGGATCGGTCAATCCCTGGTGTGAAAGACATTATCCCCGCCTATCATACCCTAACCATTGTGTATGATACCGCTCTTTTGAAAAAAAAAGTATCATCCGCTACAGTATATGAATGGGTATGCGAACAAATTCAAAAAGCCATCGAAACATGTAAAATAGATATTGCAAAAACACCGGCATTTGTTCGTATACCGGTTTGTTATGATCTTTCACTGGCGCCGGATTTGATATCTCTGGCAGCCGCGCATCAAATAGGAACAGAAGAAGTTATCCAATGGCATACAGGCAAAACCTATCATGTATACATGATAGGTTTTTTACCCGGGTTTGCTTATATGGGTTCCGTAAATGAAAAAATAAATACTCCCCGCAAAGCAACACCCAGAACCCTGGTGCCCGGGGGAAGTGTAGGTATTGCCGGGGAACAGACAGGCATTTATCCGTTTGATTCGCCGGGAGGATGGCAACTGATTGGCCAAACGCCTATAGCTATGTTTGATATCCATAAAACACAACCCTGTTTATTACAACCAGGCGATGAAGTAACCTTTTTTCCTATCTCCCTTACTGAATTTCAAAAAATGAAAAAAAGATCATGAGTCTGCTCATCCGTAAGCAAGGGTTATTGGATACGATACAGGATGCGGGCCGTTATGGCTATCAGCACCTGGGTATCAATACCAGCGGAGCTATGGATTCTACCGCTATGAAAACAGGCAATGCACTGGTAGGAAATTCTTTGGATGAACCTGTTTTGGAAATGCATTTCCCTGCGGCTGAAATCGAATTCGAAATGGCTGCACTAATTGCCATAACCGGCGCTGATTGTACCGCAGAAATAAATGGGGAAGTACTACCCATGTTTCACCCGGTAATGATTCAAAAGGGATCTGTGTTACGGTTTCGAAAAAATCAAACCGGCGCCAGGGTGTATCTGGCGATAAGTGGTGGCTATATATCATCCACCTGGTTAAACAGCAACAGCACTAACCTAAAGGTGAAAGCAGGTGGATATCAGGGAAGGGCGCTACAAAAAAATGACCGGCTGCTGCTTACACTGAATGAATACGATTTCTTTCATTTTAATGATAAGTCATTTATTGCACTACCATGGAGCGCAAATCTTTCCGGCTTTTACACAGCCGCTACCATTCAATTTATTCCCGGTGCGGAATACCATTATTTGAATAGTGTATCTGCAAAGCGATTCGAAAATATTTCCTTTACTATTCTTCCGCAAAGCGACAGAATGGGGTATCGTTTAAAGGGAGAAAGTTTAGTATTACAACTCCCCCGGGAAATGATCTCCTCCGCTGTAACAAAGGGTACGATTCAATTATTGCCGGATGGCCAACTCATTATTTTACTGGCCGATCATCAAACCAGCGGCGGTTATCCGAAAATAGGCCATGTGATCAGTTCTCATATAGCTTCGCTTGCACAAATGCGTGCCGGCGAAAAAATAGAATTTCAGCAAACAAACCTGCCGGATGCGGAGGAGCAATTGCTTAAACAACAAAGGAATTTGCAGCTACTGCAAAATGCCTGTAACTTCCGCCTGCAAGCGTATTTTAAAAACTAAATAACCCCAATTCATAATTATGAATTAATAATGGGGGGTAAGAAAAAATGCATACAATAGATATCAACTGCGATATGGGCGAGGGCTTGCACAACGATGCACTGCTCATGCCCTATATCAGTAGCGCCAATATCGCCTGTGGATACCATGCCGGCGATGAAGCCACCATGAAACAAACGGTAGAACTGGCTATGGTTAACCAGGTAACCATCGGCGCCCACCCGGGCTTTGCTGATAAAGCAAATTTTGGGAGAACAGAAAAACAGTTATCATCGGCAGAAATATATGATCTGGTAACTGAGCAAATTTATCTGCTTCAAAAAGTAACAAACAAATTCGGTGCCAGGCTGCATCACGTAAAACCGCATGGGGCCTTGTACAATATGTCGGCAAAAGATCCGGTACTGGCAAATACGATAGCGAAAGCAGTATATGATTTTGATAGCAGCCTTTTATTGTTTGGCCTGAGCGGAAGTTATTCCATTTCAGAAGCTACCAAAACAGGACTAAAATCTGTTAGCGAAACTTTTGCCGACAGAACCTATCAGGATAATGGCAGCCTTACCCCGCGTAACCAGGCGAATGCACTGATTAATTCAACTGACAACTGTATTAAACAAGTGTTACAAATGATACTGCAAAAAACAGTAACCAGTGTTACGGGTCAAACGGTTCCGATTATAGCGGAAACCATTTGTTTACACGGCGATGGAAATCAAGCGGTACATTTTGCGGCTGCTATTTATCAGGTTCTGCAACAACATCGGATCCATATTCAATCTACCCTCCAGTGAAAAAAATTGTCAAATCATCCGCTATCACAGGCGCAGCCTTTCTGATGGCCACCTCGGCAATTGGTCCGGGGTTTCTTACCCAGACTACCGTATTCACCCGTCAGCTTTTAGCCAGCTTTGGATTTGTGATACTGATTTCTATTCTGCTCGATATTGGCGCGCAGATGAATATCTGGCGCATACTGGCCGTGAAAGAAAAAAAAGCGCAGGATATCGCGAATGAAATTTTACCCGGGCTCGGTTATTTTCTTGCAGCATTAATTATGCTGGGTGGACTTGCTTTTAACATTGGCAATATTGGCGGATGTGGTTTGGGGTTGAATGTATTGACCGGTATTGATACTATGTATGGCGCCGCCATCAGTTGTGTGGCAGCTTTGTTTATTTTCTGGATGAAAGAAGCCGGCAGGGCCATGGATAATTTTGCAAAGATATTAGGTGTGTTGATGATATTGCTTACTATGTATGTGGCCATTAGTTCATATCCGCCATTAACAAAAGCCCTGTACCATACCTTTTTTCCGGAAACCATCAGCGCTACCGCTATCGTAACATTGGTTGGCGGAACCGTTGGCGGGTATATCAGTTTTGCCGGCGGACATCGTTTACTGGATGCGGGCATTAAGGGAGAGGCAGCATTACCACAGGTAACCAGGAGTGCAGTAACCGGAATTGTGGTAACCGCTGTTATGCGTTTTATTTTATTCCTGGCCGCATTGGGTGTTATCATGAAGGGAGGTATATTGGATAATGCAAATCCGCCGGCTTCTGTTTTTAAACTGGCCGCAGGTGAATTGGGCTATCGTTTTTTTGGGGTGGTCATGTGGTGTGCAGCCATTACCTCTGTTGTTGGCGCCGCATATACCTCGGTCTCTTTTATTAAAACCTTTCATCCATGGTTAACCAAAAATGAACGCTGGGTCATTTCATTCTTTATCATTTTTTCTACCATCGTTTTCCTGGCCATTGGCAATCCCGTAAAAATTCTGGTGGCAGTAGGTGCATTGAATGGATTTATCTTACCCGTTGCCCTGGCAGTGATGCTGATAGCCACTGTACATAAAAAAACAATTGGCGCTTACCAACATCCATGGGCGCTGCAGTGTATCGGGTGGATGGTAGTGATCGTTATGAGCTGGATGGGATACCTGACTATTACGAACTGGCTGACTAAATAATTTTTTCTTGCCGCTCACAGGTTATCAGCTTTGAGGCATTTGCTTCATCAGCCACCGCATCAATGTCAATCTTATTGAATAAGGAAGAAAATTTTTCCCGGTTATGAAGCCCTTTCAGGTAATATTTATCATAATAATGAAGCAATACGGCAAAGCATTCTTTTATATTGTCTTCAATTAAATAATTAATCGCTGTTTTGGTTTCTAATCCACCCAACCTTTTTTTTATCCGCATAATGGCACTCATCAACTTCTCTTTTTCAAAATGCCCATACCCGCTTACAATAAAATTAAGGCGCTGCTCAAACGGGATATTCAGAAAGTATACTTTTTTCGTACGCATATAACCAAAAAAAGCTGTAGGAACATTTACAAGGCCAATTCGCTGGCTTTCGTCTTCCAGCCATATAACAGGGGAGGGAGGGATGTTGCCGGTTATTTTTTTTAATTCCGCTCCCAATAAATTTTCAAACATTTCCTGCGATGGCTGTTCGGGCTGGCCCAGGCTACCAAAGGCAGAGCCCTTATGACAGGCTAATGCCTCAAGATCAATAATAGTCTCTCCTTTTTTAGCCAATGACCGTAATACTTCTGTTTTACCACTACCGGTATACCCTCCAATAATACGCAAAGGGTATTCTTTTTCAAACTGCTCCAACACCCATTTACGGTAAGCCTTGTAACCACCTATCAAAGTGTATACCTTGTATCCATACAAATCCAATAACCAGGCCACACCCGCACTCCGCATCCCTCCCCGCCAGCAATGAATCAACACGCATTTTTCTGCCGTTGCCTGGTTTGCATGCCTCTTTCTGTCATTTGTCATCTGCAATCCGCCAACTATGCTCTCCACTTTTTCCACCATTGTAACCATGTTAACCCCAAAATATGTTAACCCCAGTTTAATTGCCTTTTCTTTACTTTCCTGTTTATAAGCAGTACCCACTACTTTTCTTTCTTCATCCGTAAATAAGGGTAAGCTGTTTGCTCCGGGTATATGAGCATGCTTGAATTCGCCCGGACTGCGAACATCCAGTACCGGATATTCTTTAGCCAGCAATAAAAATTCTTCGGTGGTAAGTCTGGTAATGGCCATCAACGCAAATGTAAGCGGAGTTTTTTGTAACTTTTGTCTGTGAAACAGCTATTGATCATACGACATGCCAAAAGCAGTTGGGCACTAAGGGGTCAGGATGATTTTGACCGGCCGCTGAACGATCGTGGCCATAGCGATGCACACATAATGGCAGAACGAATGCTCAAAAAACATATACAGATCGACCTGTTCGTGTCCAGTACTGCCAACAGGGCTTTAACTACTGCCGGTTATTTTGCAGAAGTGTATCAGGTAAAGAAAAAAGATATCAGGGGCGTACAAAATTTATTTCATGCTTATCCCATGGTATATTATAATGTAATCCGGACCCTGGAAGATACGGTTACCACGGTGGCCCTTTTTGCTCATAACCCCGGCATAACTTTGTTTGCAAATGAGTTAACCACTACGCAAATTGACAATATACCCACCTGCGGCATTTTTGCCATAAAAGCAGATATCCGCCGTTGGGCAGATTTTGAATCGGCCAAAAAAACTTTCTGGTTCTTCGATTACCCAAAACAGTAAAGCTAATTGCTCAATAAGGCTGTGATCCTTTCCTCTTTAAATAAGGAGAATACCGGTAATTGGTAGCGATAGTTTTTTGCCATGGCAAAATGTTCCGCACAATTCAGTTTGTGCTGCATAACTGAAAAACAAATATGAAGGTCCATTAATCTTTTAGCCAGGTATTCCTGTTCGGTTTGTCCGGGTGTAGGTATGAGCAGCATTTTCTTTTGCAGCGATAACAGTTCCATCAAAGAAGTATACCCGCCTCTGCAAACGATATAGTCGCTTTGCAATATGGCCTGCTGCAGTTCGGCAGTTGGCAAATGATTGATGACTGTTACATTTTCGGGCACGGTTAAAATCTCCTTACTTCCCGGTTTACCACGAACCAATAGTATCTTTCCGTCAACAGTTGCTATCCCTGCCATCATCTTTTCTTCCAGTAAAGTTCTTTGCGGTTCCGGGCCTGAGAGGAGGATGCAATAATCATATTTTTTGGTTGCGGCCTGCTCATGAAATCTTGCTAACAGGCCGATATACTGAACTTTGATTTTAGGTAATGTAACAGGATGTGATAAAACACCGGCGGCATTTTCTTTACCCGCCACATCAGGAACCCAGCAAGCGTTGAACTGATTGATAAAATGATAGTTCACTTTTTGTATCAGTTTCTCCAACCAGTTGAATGGCGCTTTCACGGTAAGCTGGTGCGTAATAAAAATGCAGGGAACTTTTTTGGAATGCAGTCCAAAACGGTTATCAGCAATCACCAGGTCAATCCGGTGTTCATCAATAACTTTCGCTAACCAGCGGTTTTCTGCCCTGATCACACGGTATATCCTTGGTATCTGAAACAAAATAGCAGGCAGGAACCCCCATTGGGTTTTGCTATACCGAACATGGTAACCACTTAGTGGCAATATTTGCAGTGTTGGAAATTCGGTTTGCAGCAGGCTGGCCTGGGCGCCTTCTGCGCCAATCATTACTTCATAACCCTTTTCCATCAATGCCCGGATGATAGAAATATCGCGCGTAGCATGGCCCAGGCCCCAGTCGAGGGGGGCCACTAATATTTTTCGTATGTTAAAATTATCCGGCAAGCAGGGTATTCCTCACTGATTAAACTGTAAAGTAGTATTTTTAGATCACTGATTATGAACCTGAAAATAAAACAAATAATATTTTTGTTATTACTACTTTCTGTAGCAGGCAGTTCTTGTGGCGTTTTTCGTAAAAACAAAGGCACTGCATTCTGCGGCTGCCCTAATAATAAATAGTTGAACAAGGAAGAATTGGTACCAGGTGCAAAAGCCGCTTAACAAAAAATTTCAAGAATTTTTGTTTCCACACTGGTAATAATATTTTAATTAGCATTGATTAGTCAATGCAGTTTACCCAATGCCCCCTCCAGTTTAGACAGCATTTCAGGAATCTCTTCCTTCTTACAGGTTCCCACACTTAACCGGTACCAGGCGCTATTACTACCTGCACCAAATGCAGAAAAAGGAACTACCGCTAATTTTGCTTCTCCTAATATATAGGAAGTAACCTCAGACTGGGCAGACAGTATATTGCCGGCTGCAGTGGTTTTGCCAATCAGGTCTATCTTAATGGTAAGATATATGGCTGCCTGCGGCGATATGGCATCAATGGCATAGCCTTTTTTCTTTAACTGAATAAAGCCATCATAAATACTGTGCAGCCTTTCTTCTATTTCAGATTTGAAATGCGTAAGGTATTTTGCAATGGCGTCATTCTCCATCAGATATTTCGCTACTGCTTTTTGCTCAGCCATGGGCGCCCAGGCGCCGAGATGACTAAGAATTGCTTTCATTTTTGAGATCACTGCTTCCGGGCCCAATGCCCAACCCACCCGAACACCTGTTGCGGCAAACACTTTGGAAATGCCATCCACAAACACAGTATAGGCCCTCATTTCGGGGCGAAGAGAAATGGGGTTATAATGTTCCGTACTGCCATAGGTGAGTGTCCAGTACATCTGATCGAACATTAAATATAATTTCTTCTCCCCTTCAGCTCTTTGTTTATTTTCTTCCAGTATCAGATCACATATTTCTGCAAGAGCTGATTGAGTGAGTGTGGTACCGGTTGGATTTTGTGGCGTACATAAACAAATAAGTGTGGCGCCTTTAATGTTTTGCTTAATATCCGCAGGTGTAGGCATGAAATCATTTTCAGCACCGCATTCAATCACACAATGCTCACCACCTGTCATATGCACATAGTGATTATTATTCCATGATGGCACACCATAAATTACTTTATCGCCCTTATCAACAATGGCTTTGAATATGGCATAAATCAATGGACGGCCCCCGGAAGCAATCTGTATTTCATTCGGAGCATACTCCAATCCTTCCCATTCCTTTATAAAATGACTTACCGATTTGCGTAACCCGAGCACACCTTCTGCCGCGGGGTAATTGGTATTTTTTTGCTGATAAGATCCAATGATCAATGCTTCCAGTTCAGGAGGAATTGGAAAAATAGAAGGATCAAAATCGCCAATGGTAAAATTGTATATTTTTTCTCCGTTACGGATACGCTCGCTGATCATATTGCCGAGTTTCACGATTTCACTACCAATTAAAGTGCCGGCCAGGTGACTGAGTTTGGGATTTTGCATACAAAATGATTTCAAAAAATACTCCGCACAAAATTACATGTTTAGCAAAGGGCTACAGGAAATAATTGACGAGGCAGGGAAAAACGGGTATCCACCATAGCCGCTTATTCGATAGGCTTATAGTCTTTAAACAGTTTTACCGGCGTACTTTCTGCAAGGGCGCGATATTGTTTCCATTTGCCTTCGAAGAAGGTATTGGCTCTTGTTAACACTTCTGCTACTATGTTTTCCGCATCAACCATCAGCCGCTCTTCCTGCGTACCGGGGGCTATGTTTTTGCTTAAGACATAAGAACGCGCTTCTCCTACTATACTGTTAACAGTTACCTGGGGAACATTTCCATAACCCTGTTTTTCCTGAAGCTTTCCCGTTATTTGTTCCCGAATGGCTTTGATACTGTCCTGCATGGCTTTCCCGGTTTTGCGAAGTGTGTCTACCTGTTTCTGGTCCATATCTTTAAAGCTTGCTTCAATCTTTTTTACAATATCATCAGCTTCCATTAACCGGTCGGTCAGCTTAACCAGTTTCAATGAACTTGTATCCAGTCTCGTATTGGCTTTTCGTATAGCCGTTCTTACTTCTTTAGAGACAGGCGCTTTCGGATCATCATTCACCACCACCAGCATACTATCGCTTAAATCCTTTCCTACACTCAACACTACTTTGTAAGTACCCGGATCAACCGGCAATCCGCCAGGTTCAGCATCCCCACTCCTGTTACTACCACGGCCACCACCACGCCTTCCGCCACCACCAGTCTGTTGTTGTACGCCTTTCCCTTCCAGGCCCCAATAGAACCGGTTAAACCCGCTATCGGCCTTTATACGTAGTGTTCGAACCTGTACATTCCCTGCATCGTATATTTTTACGATAGCCGTATCAGCCAATTTGTTCTTTCCCGTATCTGCACTCGTTTTGTTGATAAAGAAACTTAGCGCCGCGCCGGTTTTTCTGTTCTCCCCTTCATAACTACCCCAAATACTGTATTCGATACCGGATGGATTTTTAATATTGGCCTGGTATGCCTGCGGCGCTTCAAAAGCGGTAATTTTTTGAGTGAATAAATGTCCTTTGCCTGCTGCGATTTTTCTGAGAGGGCGGATATCATCCAATATCCACAAAGCTCTTCCAAAAGTGGCGATCGCCAGATCTGCTTCCCTCTCCTGGATTGCCAGATCATAGGTAGAAACAGAAGGATACCCGTTCCTGAATTGCTGGAAGCTGTTGCCGTTATCAAAGCTTATCCATAAACCCTGTTCGGTACCCACAAAAATCAAATTCGGTTCTACCGGGTCCTGTATTAAACTCAAGGCATACCCGGTTACTTTCTTTTCATCAACAATTCTTGACCATGTTTTTCCAAAATCGGTGGTACGGAATATATAGGGTTTGAGATCGCCTCTGCGATAATCATTGGCTACCACAAAAGCCTCTCCTGCCTGGTAGCGGGATGCCCGTATTTGTGGTATCCATGCACCAGGGGGCAGTCCCGGAATTTTACCACGAAAACTGGTCCATGTTTTTCCATTATCAGTGGTAAGTTGTACGTTGCCATCATCGGTGCCGGCCCATATTATGCCGGGTTGTTTTGCCGAAGGCTCAATAGCAATGGTGGTACAATAGTTTTCTGCCCCGGTAATATCTACTGAAATACCCCCATTGCTGCTTTGATCAATTTTAGCTGAGTCGTTGGTGGTTAAATCAGGAGAAATAATTTCCCAGGAAGCCCCTTTATTCGAACTCTTATTGATAAACTGACTACCATAATAAATAGTGGATTTATCAAAAGGATCCTGCGCGATAGCGGCATTCCAGTTGAAACGTTGCCTGGTTTTCATATCCGGCCGGGGTGGGCGAATGCCCCACTTTTCCCCCGTTGCTAAATTGTACCTGTTAACATTGCCCCCCTGGCTCATAGAGTATACCCAGTTGGGATCCTCAGGATCCGGTAACACATCAAATCCATCCCCTCCATTCACTCCCTGCCAGTAGGCATTACGGATACCACTTCTTATCCATACGTAAGAGGGGCCATGCCAACTGCCATTATCCTGCAGCCCACCCATTACATGATAAGGAAGCTGATTATCTACATTAATATGATAGAACTGCCCAAGTGGTAATTTCTCATCAAACTGCCAGGTTTTACCGCGGTCGCGCGAAATACCAATACCACCATCATTTCCATCAATAATAAAATTGGCATCAACCGGATGAATCCACCAGGCATGGTGGTCGGGATGTATACCACTATAGGGAATAATCGTACGAAATGTTTTACCGGCATCCTCACTCACTGAGATCATCTGATTGATATTATACAAACGGTTCTCGTTTTTCGGATCCACCGCTATATCCTGAAAATAAAACGCACGATTGGTAACCACAGTCGGATCGCTGTTTACGAGTTCCCATTTGAGTCCGCCATCCTCACTTTTATACAAACCATTTTTGGTGGCTTCCACCAATGCATACACCCGGTTAGGATCCGTTCTGCTGATGCTGATGCCAATTCGGCCATACTCCCCTGCAGGAAGTCCTTCTTCTTTTCCCAATTTCTTAAAAGTTTTTCCTGCATCGCAGGTAACATAAAATCCACTGCCCTGGCCTCCTCCTTTCAAACTCCAGGGGGTACGCTTGTGCTGGTACATATTTACAAAAAGCTTATTAGGGTTTGATGGATCCATCACCATATCACCTACGCCACTGGTATCGTTGGTATGCAGTATCAATTCCCAGGAATCACCCCCATCGGTGGTTTTATATAATCCTCTTTCCGCATGCTCTGCAAAAGGATTACCCATCACACCTGCATATACGATATCCGGATTATTGGGATCGATGAGGATGCGATGGATATTACGCGTTTTTTGCAGGCCCATACACTTCCATGTTTTACCGCCATCCAGACTTTTGTATATACCTTCTCCCAAACTAACCGAGTTACGCGGATTACCCTCCCCTGTTCCCGCCCAAACCACACTTGGATTGCTTTGTGTAATGGCTACAGATCCGATATTCTGAATAGACTGTTCATCAAAAACAGGCGTCCAACTGGCCCCTCCGTTTTCTGTTTTCCAAACACCACCACTCGCGGTACCTAAAAAAATATGATCAGGATTAGTCCAAACAGCATCAATGGCAGTTACACGCCCGCTCATTCCTGCCGGACCGATATTACGCGGTTTCAGGTTTTTAAATTGTTTAGACAGGTTAACCTGTTGTGCAAAGGCACATAATGAAGTGGTAAGCAACAACGCTAAAAACAGAATTATTCTCATGGCATTTATTTTCAAGACAGGAATTTCTGAAATAAACAGCCAACTACCAAAAGAGTTATTCAAACGGGAGAAGAATATTGAATATTGAAAATTTTTCTTCACTTCTGTATTCGTAATTCGATATTCGGCATTTATTCCCCTATATTTATTCTTCAACCTTTCTCATTTGCCAAATAATTCAATCAGGTATTTTAAAGGCAGTCCGCTGCAAACGGGGATATATGCCGCTGCAGTAGCCTTCCTCACGTACACCATGATCTTCGGGTTTCGGAAATCGTATACTGTTTGCACTTTTGATGGGTTGCATTTTGCCGGACTCAATTATAAAACCATTTTAGTATTAAGCCAGATGATTGGTTACCTGCTGGCAAAATTTTATGGCATCAAATTTATTTCAGAATTAAAACGGCTGGGCCGGTATAAAATTATTCTCTTACTGGTAGGTATTGCCTGGGCCGCATGGTTGTGCTTTGCCATAGTGCCGGCGCCCTATAATGCCCTTTTTCTATTTATTAACGGATTCCCATTGGGCATGTTATGGGGTGTTGTTTTTTCCTATGTGGAAGGCAGGCGCAGTACCGATTTTATAGGGGCAGCCCTGGCAGTGAGTTTTATTTTCTCCTCGGGTTTTGTAAAATCAGTTGGCGGATGGTTATTACTCGAATTCCATTTATCCGAATTCTGGGTACCCTTTGCTACCGGTTTGGTTTTTGCACTGCCCCTGCTGTTTTTTATTTATCTGATTGAAAAGATTCCGCCCCCGGACAAGGCAGATATTGCCGCAAGAATGAACCGCACACCGATGAATGCGGCAGACAGAAAAAAGTTTATTCGTAGTTTTTTACCCGGCCTGGCCGCCTGTATTTTTATTTATGGCTTTGCTACCATCTTCCGCGATATACGCGACAATTTCGGCGCAGATATGTGGAAAGAAATGGGGTACCTGAACCAACCTGCACTGTTTTCAAAAACCGAAACACCCATTACCTTAATAGTATTGGTATTGATCGGAAGCATGGTGTTAATCAAAAACAGTTACAAAGCATTAATGCTGGCACACCTCTTTATCGCTATGGGTTTTGCCTTGTCGGGCATCACCACTTTTTTCTTTGTGCAACACAAGCTGGATCCGGTTTGGTGGATGACGGCAGTAGGATTGGGCCTTTATATGGTTTACATACCTTTTAATTCCGTTTTCTTTGAACGGCTCATCGCAGCATTCCGGTTTACAGGCAATGTGGGATTCCTGATTTATCTGGCCGATTCGTTTGGGTATCTGGGTAGTGTAACTGTACTACTGGGTAAAGAAATATTTAAGGTAAAACTGAACTGGGTGGATTTTTTCTCAAATAGCGTAATGATATTGTCGGTAGTGGGTGTGCTGATTACTTTTTTTTCGGCATACTATTTTGCGGGAAAAAGATGGCTAAACACATAGATACCTAAAATCACCCCTCCGGTTTCTGCTGATCATATTTCTTCTCCGCTTCCTTTGCTTTTTCAAAATCCAGTACTACTCCATTAATACAATAGCGTAACCCGGTAGGCGGCGGACCATCTTCAAATACATGTCCTAAATGCGATTTGCAACGGCCGCATTCCACTTCCGTTCTCGTCATCCCCAGGGTATTGTCTGGAAGATAAATGATAGAAGCTTTGCTTACAGGCTCATAAAAACTGGGCCATCCGCAACCACTTTCAAATTTGGTATCGCTTTTAAATAAAGCATTGCCACAAACCGCACAATAATAAGTACCCACCTCTTTAGACTTCTCAAACGGACTCGTATAGGGCCTTTCAGTTCCTTTTTGACGGGCGATATAGTACAACTCGGGAGCAAGCATTTTCTTCCATTCATCTTCTTTCAATACCACTTTACTGCTATCAGTTCTTGAATAAACCGGATGGTTCTTTTGGTTAGCTGAGTTCATTTTATTGGGTTTAGATTGATTATTTTGCGACTGGCAACTTTGTGCCAATCCCATCAAGAGTGTCATTGCCAGAAAATAGTTCATATTATGATTATTGTTATTTATTAAATTTTTCACTCTGTTTAAGAAAAAACAAATCCCTTACCATAAAAACCGGCTGAATACTTTACAATTAAGCCCTTTCAAAGGTTTTCAAATACTGTTAAATGTTTTTTAAAGTCAAGGCCTTATATTTGTTCTTCACTCAAGGTTAGTAAGGACATGTTTAATATTATTCTGTTTGGACCTCCCGGCAGCGGGAAAGGTACGCAAAGTGAAAAGCTGATCGCAACTTATGGATTAAAACATTTATCTACAGGAGATCTATTGAGAACTGAAATTTCAAAACAAACCCCATTAGGACTGGAAGCAAAAAGCATTATGGACAGGGGCCAGTTGGTGCCGGATGAGGTTGTGATAGGTATGATCAGTTCTGCATTGGAATCTAATCCGCAGGCCAAAGGATTTTTA
Source organism: uncultured Sediminibacterium sp. (assembly GCA_964359445.1). Classification (GTDB taxonomy): domain Bacteria; phylum Bacteroidota; class Bacteroidia; order Chitinophagales; family Chitinophagaceae; genus Sediminibacterium. The sequence goes on from CAYHTC010000001.1 coordinate 19,343, forward strand.
TTTGATGGATTTCCACGTACCGTTGCCCAAAGTGAGGCGCTGGACAAATTATTACAGTTGAAAAATACAGAAATAGGCGTTGTATTGGCATTAGAGGTAAGTGAGGAAGAACTGGTACACCGTTTGCTTAACAGGGGCCTTAGCAGCGGCCGCAGCGACGATACCAATGAATCTGTAATCAGGGCAAGAATTGCCGAATACCGAAGCAAAACAACCGTAGTAGCCGACTATTATAGCCAATATGATAAAGTTGTTCATATTAAGGGCGAAGGAACAGTTGATCAGATATTTTCCTCCCTTTGCAGCGAAATTGATCAGCGGCTGTCTTAATAATAGTAACTCTTAGCAACCAACAACCAACTGCTATCCCGCCAGACCAATGGCGGGATTTTTTTATCCATTGCCCGGGCAGGGAAATGACGGATAAAAACTCAGCCAATCCTTAGCTTTGAGTATTTACTAAACGATTGCCATGTTTACAGTTAAAAATTATATCCTCGGTCATTGGATCGAAGGCGATGGGGATGGACAGACTCTATTCAATGCCGTTACCGGCGATCCTATCGCCAAAGCATCTACTGCGGGATTGGATTTTGCTTCTGTTCTCAACTATGCCAGAACGAAAGGAAATCCTGCACTTCGCAAAATGAGTTTTCATGAAAGGGGACTAATGCTGCGCGCCCTTGCTCTCCATCTCAGAGAACAGTTGCCTGAATTGTATCGCGTTAGTTACCAAACCGGCGCTACCAAAGCAGATAGCTGGGTTGATATTGAAGGGGGCATCGGTAATTTATTTGCCTATGCTTCTTTACGCAGAAAATTTCCAGATACACCCTTTTGCCTGGATGGAGAGCATCATCCCTTAGGAAAGGCCAATACTTTTATGGGACATCATCTGTTAATCCCGAAAGAGGGTGTTGCCATTCATATCAATGCCTTCAATTTTCCGGTTTGGGGAATGCTGGAAAAAATAGCGGTAAATCTTTTAGCAGGCATACCGGCAGTGGTAAAACCGGCAACCGTTACCTGTTACCTCACCGGGGCAGTGGTAAAACAAATAGCCGCATCAGGCATTTTACCTGAGGGTGCCCTGCAATTGATCTGCGGCAGTGCGGGAGATATGCTCAACCATACAGGCTCACAGGATGTGGTAACTTTTACCGGCTCTGCCTATACCGGACAACTATTAAAATCAGGTAAAAACATATTGGAGCAGAATGTACCCTTTACTATGGAAGCAGATTCACTTAACTGTATTGTATTGGGTGAAGACGTTACGCCGGGTATGCCTGAGTGGGCTATTTTTATCAAAGAGGTACGCAAAGAAATGATTACAAAATGCGGACAAAAATGTACCGCCATCCGAAGAATATTTGTTCCGGAAAATAAACTGGAAGAGGTACATATCGCACTATGCAAAGCGCTTGCACAAACTGTTATTGGTAATCCATTAAATGAGAAGGTAAGAATGGGTTCTTTAGCCGGCGAAACACAAAGAAGAGAAGTAAGAGAACAGGTTCAAAAATTACTGGTTTCCTCACAAATAATCTATGGCTCATTGGATAGTGTGGAACTGATTGATGCGGATGCTGTTAAAGGTTCATTCCTCAGCCCCATCTTATTATTAAATGAAGATCCTTTCCATAGCAAAGAAGTACATGAAGTGGAAGCCTTTGGTCCGGTAGCTACACTCATGCCCTATCAATCAACAGAAGAAGCAATAGCGCTCGCTAAAATGGGTAAAGGCTCCTTAGTAAGTTCTATTGTAACAGCCGATAAAAATATTGCCAGACAATACGTTTTAGGAGCAGGCACGCACCATGGCCGTATGCTTATTTTGAATGATCAATGTGCCAAAGAAAATACCGGCCACGGTTCTCCATTGCCCTTGTTGGTACATGGTGGGCCGGGCCGGGCCGGCGGCGGCGAAGAAATGGGTGGTATCCGTGGGGTAAAACATTATATGCAGCGGGTAGCTATACAGGGTTCTCCTGATATGATTACGGCAGTGAGTAATGTATACCAGCCGGGGGCAACAGGAAACACAAAAACAATCCATCCATTTAAAAAATACTTTGAAGAACTGGAAATAGGTGATCAACGCATCACCGAAAAAAGATTGATCAGTTCAGAAGATATAGACCGGTTTGCAGATCTGAGCGGGGATCATTTTTATGCGCACCTTATCCAAACAGATTTTGCAGGAACCATGTTTGATAAACAGGTGGCACATGGCTATTTCATCATGAGTATCGCTGCAGGTTTATTTGTAGACAGTTATGAAAAGAATCCGGTATTACTGAACTATGGCATTGATGAACTACGTTTTACCAAACCCGTATATCCGGGTGCAGAAATCCATGCCCGCTTTACCTGTAAAGAAAAAATTCCGCAGGAGAAAAAAGAACCATCCGATATTGCCAGGGGTATTGTAAAATGGCTGGTGGAGATGATAGATGAAACAAATGAGATAGTTGGCGTAGCCACCATTTTAACAATGGTTAAAAAGAAAATTCAATAAGATGCAACTATCATTTCAGATACCTGTATCAGTATGTATACCAAAGAAGTCGCCCGATCCTTTTAAAGGATGACATTTACAGGCGATTTAATAACTTAGCAATATGACAGCGGAAAAAAAGGAAGGCTATGTAACAATTGAACGGGCAAATGGTATTGCCACGATTGAATTCTTTCATCCGCGAAGCAATTCCCTGCCGGGCAAACTACTGGATGCCCTTGCAAAAGCTATTCATGCTGAAGGATTGAATACGGTAACCAAAGTGATGATACTCCGCTCTTCCGGAGAAAAAACATTTTGTGCCGGCGCTTCATTTGATGAGCTGTTGGCCATTACCAGTGAAGAGCAGGGCCTGGCATTCTTCTCCGGTTTTGCCAACGTACTCAATGCCATGCGGGAAGCGCCTAAATGTATTATCGCCCGGATTCATGGCAAATGCGTGGGCGGTGGTGTGGGCCTGGCAGCGGCGGCTGATTATGCCATTGCAGTAGAAGGCGCCGATATTAAACTGAGTGAACTGGCTGTTGGCATCGGCCCGTTTGTAGTGGGGCCGGCAATAGAAAGAAAACTGGGCCTATCCGCTTTCTCACAATTAACTATTGATGCCACCATGTGGCGCTCTGCAGACTGGGCGCTCCGTAAAGGATTATTTGCAGAGTTACATACCGATCTTGCCGGGATGGATCAGTCGGTAAAACGATTGGCAACCACTTTGTCAAACACATCACCCGATGCCATGCGGGAAATCAAAAATATTTTGTGGAAAGGAACAGAAAACTGGAATACATTATTAAAAGAACGCGCTGCCATCAGCGGCAGACTCATATTGAGTGATGAAAGTAAATCGTTCCTTGCCAAATTTCATACACCGAAAACACCAACTGCTTAACCATTATTTTATAAAAAAGCCTGCTATCTTCATCCGGATAGCAGGCTTCTATTATTACGGTTATTTGCTACAGGTCATCATATTCATACAATGAATCTATTGGTGTACCCGCTGTCATTTCAAATACCGGGTTAATAATGCCGTCTTTCAATCCATATATCCAACCATGCAGTTGCGGTCGCTGCTCATTTTTCCAGGCCCTTTGAATAATAGATGTTTTGGCCAGGTGTATTACCTGTTCCTGCACATTCAACTCAACCAACCTGTCAAATTTATTTTCTTCATCGGTTAATATATCCAGTTCCTCTCTATGTAACCTGTAAACATCTTTAATATTCCTGAGCCACATATTGAGAATCTGATGGTAATCATGATTGGTCATGGCGGCTTTAATACCCCCGCATCCATAATGACCACAAACAATTACATGCTTTACCTTAAGATAGCTTACCGCATAATCAAGTACACTCAATAAGTTTACATCCGTATGTATCACCATATTGGTAATATTGCGATGCACAAAAATTTCTCCGGGTTGTGTATTGGTAATTTCATTGGCCGGCACACGGCTATCACTGCATCCTATCCATAAAAATTCAGGTGTTTGCAAATGGGCAAGCCTGTCAAAAAACGCCGGGTCGTCTTCCAGCATTTCTCTGGCCCAGGCCTTATTCTCCAGTAATAATTTTTCATATGGTTTCATAAGTTCTGATTTTGGGTTGATGAAACAAAAGATGCATCGGTTTGTGATTACTTTTTTTGATCTCTACTCTAATATTTTTCAGGTGTGCATGACAAAGAAAGTTGTTTACTTCTTCAATCACATCCTTATCAATGAAATCGGCCCTTGTGGCATCAATTAAAACATAGGCATTTTCAGGAACGTCTTCCAGTTTTTTCTTAACAATGGGGTTATTAAGAAATGAAACATCTTTCCGGAAACGGATCAAAAAATTGTTTTGATCGTTTACTACAAAAACCGAGGAACGGAAATTACTTCTCACAATAAAAAACAATCCCATAACAATACCCACTATAATACCTATCAGCAGATCCGTTAGCAGGATGGCCAAAATGGTTACCACAAATGGCACAAATTGATCCCACCCTTTTTGATAGAATTCTTTGAATACAGAAATTTTTGCCAGCTTATACCCTGTAAATATAAGTATGGCTGCCAATGCACTTAAAGGTATTTTATTAAGCAGTAAAGGGATGAACATTACGCATACCAAAAGCAATAGGCCATGCGCGATAGCCGAAACTTTGGTTTTACCGCCTGCCAAAACATTGGCAGAGCTTCTTACTACAACAGAGGTAAGTGGTAAACCACCTATCAATCCCGAAACGATATTACCTATTCCCTGCGCTTTTAATTCGCGGTTGGAGGGTGTTACTCTTTTTAGCGGATCCAGTTTATCAACCGCTTCAATACCTAAAAGGGTTTCCAGGCTGGCAACAATGGCCAGGGTAAAAGCAGTTATCCAAACATCCGGGTTATTCAGAAATTTGAAATCCGGAAGGGTAAAAAATGATAGAAAAGAGCTGATATCACTGGCAACGGGTAAAGAAACCAGGTGTTTGGCTTCCAATGCGTATGCCGGTTGACTGGTTAAAAAATAGCCATTTATTAAAATTCCTGCAATAACTACCACCAATGGACCTGGTATCAGGTGTACTATTTTATTTGATTTAATAAATTTTCTTTCCCATACTGCCAGTATCAATAATGAGATACTACCAATGATCAGGGCCGAAGGGGTTAAAAAATCCAGGGCATGCCACATAGCAGAGAAGGTGTTTTTTTGATCTCCCTGACTAAAAGTTTCATTACCTACAAAATCCACATCATACCCTACCAGGTGTGGAAATTGTTTTAAAATCAGTATTAAACCAATAGCAGCGAGCATTCCCTTAATAACGGAGTTAGGAACATAGTCGCCAATTACACCGGCTTTTAAAAACCCCAACGCCAATTGAATAAAGCCTGCAATAACAATGGCCAGCAGGAAGGCTTCATACACCTGTAATTTTAAAATGGCTGTTGCTACAATAACGGTTAGTCCGGCAGCGGGCCCGCTCACACTCAGGTGTGAACCACTTAAAAAACCGATTACAATACCACCAACTATTCCCGCGATGATGCCTGAAAATAAGGGGGCACCGGACCCCAGCGCAATACCCAGGCAAAGGGGTAAGGCTACTAATAATACTACGATAGAGGCAGGCAAATCACTGCCTGCATGCTGAAAATATTTTTTCATGCCGCTATAAAATAAAATTGAAAGAAAAAAGATTGCTTAATCAGAAAGTGATCAGCAATTGGGCGGGGGCACATGAATATCATCTGCATGATTCAGTGGAATGGCATCTGCAAAATCAAGATGCTGAACAGCAGAAACGATAAAAGCAGAAACTACGTTACAATCCGCACCACTTAAGTAATCACTTTTGATGACAGCCTTCTTAAAAAAACCACTATCCGTGTCATGTGCATGCGGAATTTCTTCTGTAAACCGGTTACTGAACAATAACCCACCCATTTGCTGTATGGGTAAAATTTGTATGGCTAATACCAGTAATAAAAATAGTGTACAGATTTTTTCCCTCATAGAGAACAGCGAAAATAGAGCAACAAAGAATAGCCTGCATGTTAAATAAAATTTAACATGCAGGCTATTCTTTGTTGATAGGATGGATTTCTTGCAGATTTTTATCAACTTTATTGCATGAATCAGAAACCATATTTGCTTTTCCTGCTCTGTAACCTGCTAATTACCTCCTGCGGCAACCATTTACAAAAATTATCCGCTAATCACTTATTCAGCAATCCAGCCGGAACGCCGGACTATGCTAACCTCGATCACTGGGCGGCTCATCCATATAAAAAAGACCCTTCAGACAGCATCCCATTACCCCTGCGGGAAGGATATCAGGCTGATTCTACTGTTGATGTATTTTTTATACATCCTACTACTTATACCGATAACCAAAGATTATTGGGATGGAATGCCCCGATTGATAACGCTGAGCTGAATACTAAAACAGATTATACTACCATATTATTTCAGGCAAGTGTCTTTAATGAAGCAGGCAGGATTTTCTCGCCAAGATACCGTCAGGCAAATTTATCCTGCTATTTTCCTGTTAGTGCCAACGATACTACCCAGGCATTGGCTGCTTTTACTTTAGCCTATGAAGATGTAAAAGCTGCTTTTACTTATTACCTGCAACACAATAATAATGGCCGGCCCATTATTATTGCCTCACATAGCCAGGGTACTACGCATGCCAAAAGACTTCTTAAGGAATTTTTTGAAGGCAAGGTATTGCAAACACAGTTGGTAGCAGCTTACCTGGTTGGTATACCACTGGAACCAGATTATTTTACTGCTATCAAGCCCTGTATAACACCGTATCAAACAGGCTGTGCCTGCAGTTGGAGAACCTATAAAGAGGGGTATAAGCCGGATTATGTTTTGAAAGAAAAATTTACCGCCATAGTAACCAATCCACTTACCTGGGATGAGGGCATGCCCGCTGCGGACCGGAAAATGAATAAGGGTGGCTTATTACTGAACTTCAATAAGCTGCTAAAAAATGTTACAAATGCCAAAGTAAACGAAGGCGTATTATGGACAGAGAAGCCCAATTTCTTTGGCAGCCTGTTTCTCAAAACAAAAAATTACCATGTAGCGGATCTGAACTTTTTTTACCTGAGTATCCGGAAAAATGCGAAGCAACGGTCTTTGGCTTTTAGAAAAAAATAAAGCAACCCTGTCACAAACTTTAGTTTGTTTATTCGTGCCGGCTGTACCCGTTTCGCGTGGCTAAAACCCCACAATAAAATCTATGTGTGCATGTGTTCCCTATTCTAAAGAATAGGGCAAGTCTGAAGAATAAGACAAGACAATATCATTGCTAATTAAGACCACCTGGTTTATCATAAACTGTCTCCTATGAATTCTTCCTCAAAAATGAGGTGAGAAATAATTCTAAAAAAATGATTTCTCTCTCTTGCCATAGGCTTCAGCCTATGAATCAAAATAATCTATCCATATTCCTATGGCACTTTAGTGCCGCGAAGCGCTTTAATTACCATACACACTCAAAAACTTGATCCGCATAATTTTCAATTGCTCCCAGGTATAATTGTTATCGCTCAGCTCTTCCTGTGCCACATCCAAAGAGGAAGTTTGACAGTTTTTAAAGTACCCGATGATCTCTGCCTGGTCATATTCATCCAGCCATTCATCAATGGCATAATCCAGGTTCAGCTTAGTGCCACTGGCCGCAATGGTTTCCATTTCTTCGAGTAACTCATCCAGTTTCAGACTCTTATTTTTGGCAATGGTTTCCAGGTGTATTTTCTTGTCTACATTCTGTATAATGTAAATTTTGTTATTGGCTTTATTGGCCACACTCTTCATCACAAAATCATCCGGCTTCTCAATATCATTCTCTTCTACATATTTGGCTATCAGTTCTACAAATGGTTTACCATATTTGATGGACTTGCCCTTGCTCACGCCCTGACATTTTTCCATTTCCTCCAGTGTGGTAGGATAAATGGTGGCCATATCCTGTAAGGAATTCTCCAGAAAAATAACGAATGGGGGCAGGCTTTTTTTCTTGGCTTCTTTCTGCCGAAGTTCTTTCAGCATCTCAAACAATTTCTCATCGGCTGCCGCACCTGTTTGCGAAGCATTCTCTCCTTCGTCTTCATCAAACTGGGCCTCTTCAAATAAATTATTCAGCACAATCCTGAATGAAACCGGTTTCTTCAAAAATTTCTCGCCCTTGGCCGTCATCTTAAGCAACCCGTATTCTTCAATATCCTTTTTAATCAGGTTTTCCAGCAACATCTGTCGTACCAGGCTGTTCCATAAATGGCTCTCTTTATCCTTGCCTATGCCAAAAACAGGTAAGGCATCATGACGATAAATATTGATCTGCGGTGTTAATTTACCCATTACCACATTCACTGCGTAATCGGTAACAAAGCGTTCATCCAGCGCTTTAATTACTTTCAGCATTTTCACCACATCATCTTTCGCTTCAATTTTTTCTTTGGGGTGCAGGCAGTTATCGCAATTGCCGCAATTTGGCTCATCCCAATCCTCACCAAAATAATGGAGTAATACTTTACGGCGGCATACGGCACTTTCGGCATAAGCCACTGTTTCATCAATCAACTGTGCCCCCACTTCTCTTTCGCTTAGCGGCTTATCACGCATCAGGTGTTCCAGTTTCGACACATCTTTATGCGAATAGTATAATACACAAAGTCCTTCCATGCCATCCCTGCCCGCACGACCCGTTTCCTGGTAATAGTTTTCTATTGATTTGGGAATATTGAAATGTATCACATAGCGGATATCCGGTTTATCAATTCCCATTCCAAAAGCGATGGTAGCTACAATAACCTGTACCTCTTCATTTAAAAACTTATCCTGCCTGTCTGCACGCAATTTCTGGTCAAGGCCCGCATGATAAGCAACTGCTTTTATCTGGTTTGCCACCAATATCTCCGCCAGTTCTTCCGTAGTTTTTCGGTTAAGGGTATAAATGATACCGCTCTTGCCTTTATGCCCGGTAATGAATCTTACAATACTCTTGATGGTTTGGTCTTTCTCGATCTTAGGCTGTATTTCGTAATACAGGTTGGCACGGTTGAAGGAGGATAGAAAAATATTTGGTTCGCGCAGACCAAGATTTTTAACGATATCACTCTTCACTTTGGGTGTAGCCGTTGCTGTTAAAGCCACTACGGGAATATCAGGGTTGATGATGTCCATCATCTCACGAAGGCGCCGGTATTCCGGTCTGAAATCATGACCCCACTCCGAAATACAATGCGCTTCATCAACCGCAAAAAAGGAGATAGGCAGGTCGCTGAAGAAATCGAGATTCTCCTGCTTGGTGAGTGTTTCGGGAGCAACATATAATAGTTTGGTCTTGCCTGCGGTCAGATCATCTTTCACTGCTTTAATCTGCCCCTTATTCAGTGAGGAATTTAAAAAATGGGCCACTTCATCATTCTCACTATAGCCCCGTACCAGATCAACCTGGTTTTTCATTAAAGCGATCAGGGGAGAAACAATGATGGCGCAGCCGGGCATAATCATGGCAGGCAACTGGTAACAAAGGCTTTTCCCGCCACCGGTAGGCATGATCACGAATGTGTCCCGACCGTTTAATACGCTGTTAATGGCCGGTTCCTGTGTGCCTTTAAATTCTCTGAACCCGAAATATGTTTCGAGCGCCCCATAAATATCATAATTATGGAGGTTTTTTACTTTTTTAATAGCAACCCCTTTCGATGCAGTAACTGCTTTGGCAGTTGCAACCGATGGTTTTTGGGCTTTTTTCTTAGTACTTGTTACCATGTATCAAAATCTATTTTCATCCCGCACAGCGGGAAAACGTACAATCATATAATTTAGTTCATTTGCCGGAAATATTTGCTTAATTTCTATAAACGGCCAGATTTACGGAGCAACGCACCAGACTGTAATGATTATTTCCCCAGGTTTTAGCAGAAAGCTTATTAAAAAGGCTCACGAAGTTAATGAAGTATAGGCGCAATACCTTCGGTTTGCTGTTAAACTTTACCTTTGCAA
>CAYHTC010000002.1:0-23186 GCA_964359445.1 uncultured Sediminibacterium sp.
CTTTGAGCGAGCTTTGTTGCGCGGAGACTGAAGACAAAACAAAAAAGCCGCAAAAAGAAAGAATAAGCTGTAATTTTCTCATTGGTTAGCCTGGTTAAGTTTAAGACACAAAGCGGTGTAAAATCCATAATGTATCTAACTAAACTAAAAAATTAGTTATAAATTAATGTTAAAAAAAATCATCATTTGATAATCATCTATTTATGAGTGTAAACCATGATATGGATCTGACTGAACAGGGGTTATCTTCTGAACAAAACCTGCCAACGGGAGATAAGAATAGTTTAAAAACCGGAAAACAGGCTCCCCAAAAATATGAAGAGATTCATTTTGTTGATAAGCGGCAAGCCGTTTGGAATTATTCATTGTTTACGGATACGGATATTAGAAATTTTCAGCAGGGTACGCATTACAGTTTGTATAAACTGTTTGGAAATAAGCAACTGGAGGTTTTAGATACCAGGGGTACCTATTTTGCCGTTTGGGCACCTAATGCCACATTTGTTTCAGTGATGGGTTATTTTAATGAATGGAATAAAGCATCACATCCACTAAAAGTTCGCTCGGATAATTCGGGTATATGGGAAGGTTTTATTCCCGCAGTGCTGTCAGGGGAGGCTTATAAATATCATATACATGGATACAGGGGTATCAGGCTTGATAAAGGGGATCCATTCGCCAATTTTTGGGAGAAACGTCCGTTCACAGCTTCCATTACCTGGCAAACAGGTTATGAGTGGAAGGATGCCAAATGGATGAAGGAAAGAAAAACACACAATGCGCTTACTTCTCCTTATTCTGTATATGAAGTACACCTGGCCAGTTGGATGCGGCCCGATAAGCATAACGAAGAGGTATACAATACCTATCAGCAAATAGCCGAACGTTTAGTACCCTATGTTAAGGAAATGGGTTTTACGCATGTAGAGTTCATGCACGAGATGGAACATCCTTTTGATGGCAGTTGGGGCTACCAGGGAACGGGTTATTTCGCGCCTACTTCCCGATTCGGATCGCCGCAGGAATATGCGGCTATGGTAGATGCTTTTCACCTGGCTGGTATTGGTGTGATTTTAGATTGGGTGCCTTCGCATTTTCCGTATGATGCACATGGATTGTTTATGTTTGACGGCACGCATACTTATGAGTATGCCGATATGCGCAAAGGGTATCATCCCGACTGGAACTCTTACATATTTAATTATAAAAGGGGTGAGGTAAAATCATTCCTCATCAGCAGCGCCCGTTTCTGGTGCGATCAGTTTCATACGGATGGTATACGGGTTGATGCCGTAAGTTCCATGCTACGACTGGATTACAGCCGTAGTGCCAGTCAGTGGGAACCCAATGAATACGGTGGCAATGGCAACCTGGAAGCCATCGCATTTATCAAGGACCTGAATGAAACATTGTATCGCGATTTTCCGGATATCCAAACCATTGCGGAAGAATCAACCGACTGGCCTAAAACCAGCAAACCTACTTTTGAAGGGGGCCTCGGCTTTGGCATGAAATGGATGATGGGCTGGATGCACGATACGCTCGATTATTTTAAACTCGATCCGGTTTTCAGGCAGTTTCACCAGGACAAATTTTCGTTTAGTATGATGTATTACTATGACGAAAATTTTATGCTGCCGCTTAGCCATGATGAAGTGGTGCATGGTAAAAGCCCCATGTTATATAAAATGCCGGGAGATGAATGGCAGAAATTCGCCAACCTTCGTGTTCTGTATACTTATATGTTTACACATCCCGGCGCCAAACTTTTATTCATGGGAGATGAATTTGGCGCTACCGGCGAATGGAACTATAAAAGCGAATTACAATGGGATCTGCTGCAGTTCCCCGGTCACGCGGGTATGAAAAGCTGTATAAAAAAACTCAATGAACTCTATCGCTCAGAACCCGCTTTATATGAGAAACAATTCGAGCCCGGCGGCTTTGCATGGGTTGACCTGAACCACCGGAGTGATGCTGTTTTGGTCTATGCCCGCAAAGGAAAAAAAGAAAAGGATGATGTGTTGATTATTCTGAATGTTACACCGGTAGTAAGGAACGATTGGGAAATTTATGTACATGGGAAAGGTAAATGGACTGAAATCTTTAACAGTGATAACAAAGAATTCTGGGGGGCAGGCGATGTTTACAATCCTTCCATTGAGTCTGAATTGGTGGATAAACCTTCTAAATGCTATAAACTAAGAGTGCACCTCCCTGCATTGGGAGCCATAGTTTTGAGGTAAACCTCTGTATACGCAGGCTATGCACATTTTATGCACTAAAAAAATCCGTTAACAATTTACTAATAAGCATTTTCCACCTTTTCATTGTCTATATACGTAATTGCTAACTTAAACCTAAGGACATGAAAACGACATCGTATGAATTATTGGTAAATGCCGCGGGACAATTGATGCAGCAACATGCATTTGATCATTTATCCGATGAGAAATTATCCAGGATGCAAAGTTGTTTCCGCCGTATTGGCGAATCAGAAGGCAATGAAGGAATAGCAGATGCCGGAACAGAGTTATTAAATCTCTGCAGTGAAGCCAACCTGTTTGTTGAAACCACTACCACACAATCACTGCATCAATGGTATGCCGCCATGAGTTGTTTTGGTATGATGGCTGCTACACAGCCTGTGGCGATGGCAGAAGAGGCAGAATAATTCTGAACGTAGTACCCTTCCCCTGCTCGCTCCATTTTACAAAGAGTTTTCCTTTGTGATACTGCTCAATTATCCTTTTACTTAACGAAAGGCCCAATCCCCATCCTCTTTTTTTTGTGGTAAAACCCGGGTTGAACACACTGTTCAAATGATGCTTGGCAATACCCTTACCTGTATCCGTAACATCAATCAACAGGTATCCGTCGTTAACGGCAGGGATAATACTGATGGAACCATTGCCCTCTATCGCATCCAGTGCATTTTTAATAAGGTTTTCCATCACCCAATCAAATAAGGGAGGAGACAGCATGGTAGAAATATCTTTAATGGGGCGATCATCAAATACAATCTGTACATGACCTCCTGTTCTCTTTTTCATGTATTCAAGCATCCCGGTTATCTGTTCTGCAGGATAGCCGGGTTCTAATTTTGGCTGGCTGCCTATTTTCCCAAACCTGTCTGTGACCAGCAATAAACGATTTACATCTTTGGCTATTTCGGGAACAATTGATTGGTTTACTTCCTGTTCTTTTAAAATTTCCAGCCAACCCTGCAAACTGGATACAGGTGTGCCTAACTGATGTGCCGTTTCCTTGGCCATTGAGGCCCATAGCTGGTTCTGTGCACTACGATAAGAATACTGTAAAGCCACAATGGCAATGGAAATGAATAAGGCTACAATAATCAGTTGTACAATAGGATAGAGCTTTACTTCTTTTAACAGGTCACTTTCACCATAATAATATTGATTGGCTGTATAAGGTTTAGCTTTTAATACCATGATAATGGGTGGATGCCTGAGTCTTTTATACTCCGCGAGTTTTCTTTTCAGGTAACCAACCTCTGTTTTTTCTTTTTCAGCATCCAGGTTCAGATAGTTGCCGGTAATGCTGTCACTCTCATTGGTTTCAATAATCGGTATCTGGTTATTCTCTGTAGATATTTTGGTAGCCAGGTTAATACTGGCGCTGTCTGATGAATTGAGGATGGTTCGTTGTGCTTCTACCCAGGCTTCCACATTCTTTCTTTCTTCAACAGCGATCTTACCGGCCACATATTGCGAATAAAAAATGGTGCCGCTAACCAGAACGATCGCGATACAGATCAGTATGATTCTCCAGTTAAGCCATTGTGGCAGCATGATGATCAGATTAGCTGAATAGTCCGCCTTTCTTCAGCGTTTTCACTCCCTGTCCTATTTTAAACCCATTATTATAAATTTCTATTGTATAGCTGCCCTCTTTATAAGTATCCTTTTGTTTCCAATCAAAGCTCACAGGGGTTGCTTTGCCTTGCTCATAATTAACACTTACCTTACTCGTAAAAGATTTACTGCCTTCCTCACGTGTAACGAATGTGCCGCCTTCGGTTATCGTTTTTCCATCGGGTCCTGTAACAATTACATAAATATCTTTTGTTCCGGAAGGGGTAACACGGTTTTCATCCAGACTAAAAGAGATACGGATCAGGTTTGCCCTTTTGGCGGTACCTGTCTCTTTCTCTTTCCCACTGTTGCTTACTTTAATAGCGGCAATGCCAATGTAGGAGGCATGCAGGGTAGAAGCCACATCAACTTTATCTTCTAATTGTTTCTTTTCGGTTTTGGTAGCCGTCAAATTCTGTTCAAGATTCTGTTTATCTGCAGTAAGCTGTGTTTTCTCGGTACTTAATTGTTCGTTGGCAGAAGTTAACTGCCTGTTCTCACCTTTTAATTTGTCAAGCTCTGCAAACAGGCCATCTACTTTTCCATTCAACTCACCTATCATTTGTTTGGCTTCTGCCAGTTCAGCATCTGAGGCATTTTTCTTTTTAAGGATACTGCCGATATTGCTTTTCAGTTTCTGTATGGCTGAATTTTTATCTGCCAGGTCGCCCTGTAACTGGATATTATTCTGCGTTAAAGAATCGGCTTTGGCTGAAACACTCAAAAATTCCTGCTGAATAGCATTGCGGGCACTATCTACATTTACGATCCTGGTTTGAAGCAGGTTAACTGTTTCCCTTGTTTGGCTCTTATCATAAAATATATATCCCCAGGTGCCAATCAATGCGGCAATCAGTATACCGTATATAAGTTTACGATTATCTTTTTGCTGTGGGTAGTTGGCTTCAGAGCTGGTGTTGCCGCTTGCGTTGTAACTCATGGTTAGTGATTTTGGAACTTAAAAGTACCAAAACCGTGCCAAATACCAATGTTTACAACTTTTACGGCTTGTTTTTCGTGTTTAATGCTTCCTGCTACATCTTTGCACCCATGCCGGCAGAAAAGATCATAGCAGAATGGAAAAAGGGAGTATTCAAGCCTATCTACTGGTTGGAGGGTGAAGAGTCGTTTTTTATAGACCAGGTAATGGAGTACGCCGAGCATCATATCCTGAGTGAGGCTGAAGCGGGGTTCAATCTGACTGTTTTTTATGGTAAGGATGCTGATTGGGCGTTGGTAGTGAATGCCTGCATGCGTTACCCCATGTTTGCCGGCAGGCAGGTGGTATTGCTGAAAGAGGCCCAGCAAATGCGGGATATTGAAAAACTGGAAGGGTATATAGAAAATCCGTTAGGATCAACCGTTTTTGTTGTTAGTTATAAAGAAAAAAAAGTAGATGGCCGTTCCAGGCTTTCAAAGCTGCTGAAGCAAAAAGGTGAAATGCTCTCTACCAAAAAAATATATGATAGCCAGTTACCCGAATGGGCGGGCCAGATGATACAACAACATGGTTTGAGCATCACACAAAAAGCCTTGTTCTTACTGGTTGATCATATCGGGAACGACCTGAGCCGTATCCGGAACGAGATAGAAAAATTAGCGGTGAACCTTGGCACCCGTAAGAATATTACAGAAGATGATATAGAAAATTATATCGGCGTAAGCAAAGAATTTAATGTATTTGAATTACAGGCGGCAATAGCGCAAAAGAACATGTCTAAAGCCATACGTATCATTCAGTATTTTGAAGCCAATCCCAAAGCGGGTCCCATACAAATGATATTACCCGCTTTATACAATTTCTTCAGTAAGGTTTATATGATTTACAACGTATCAAACCCTGATGAAAAAACCGTAGCCGGTTCCCTGGGTGTGAACCCCTATTTCGTAAAGGATTATATAGGTGCCGCCAAAAAATATGATTTCCCTGGTGTTGAAAAAATTCTCCTGCTCCTGCACCATTACAACCTGCGCAGTGTAGGTGTACATGATGGAAATACTACTGATGCCGGGTTGATGAAGGAGATGACGGTGAAGATGATGGTATAAGATGTGGGCATATTGAATCAGGAGATGGTTTATGGAAGTGAAAAGTGAAAAGTCAAAAGTGAGACGCCAAAAGCAGCCATTATTAGTAGGGAGTATTTTTTAGAGCGGCGGTTGCGAAAAGTTTATCTTTTTGTAGTTGCTGCCTTAATTCATCCAGCCCGTTGAACTTAACTTCCCCGCGCAGGTAGTGATGAACCTGTACCTGTAAGGTTTGGCCATAGATATCTTCCTCAAAATCAAAAATATTCACTTCAATAACCCTTTTCTTTCCATCTACAGTTGGCCTAACCCCGATATTCATCATCCCCTCCCAACTCCCAACTCCCAACTCCCAACTCCTAACTCTTACCGCATACACCCCATTACCCGGAATCAGTTTTTCTTCACTGGTAATATGCAGGTTCGCGGTAGGATAGCCAATCGTTCGGCCCAGCTTATTTCCTTCAATCACCAGGCCTTCAAAAAAATAAGGGTATCCTAAAAATTGGTTGGCAATCGAAATTTTATTTTCAATCAGTGCATGTCTGATTTTAGTAGAACTGATTACAATTTCATTGATGATCTTTTCAGAAATTTCCTTTACCTCAAATCCCAACTTTTTCCCATAAGCATTCATCAGTTGATAATCACCTTCACGCCCTTTACCAAAGCGATGGTCGTAACCAATAATCACCGTATGGGGTTTGAAGTATTTATACAGGAAACCGTTCACATATTGCTCTGCCGTTTGGTTGGCAAATACATGATCAAAGGGAACCACTACCAAATGGTCAATGCCTGCAGCTTCCAGCAGGCTGATCTTCTCTTCAAGGGTATTGAGTAATTTGATGTCTCCCGGTACCGAAGAAATGATCTTACGGGGATGGGGGTGGAAAGTAATGATCACCGTTTCTCCACCTATACGGGCAGCCTCTTCCTTCAATTGAGCTATAATCCGCTTATGACCCAAATGAACCCCGTCAAAGGTTCCAATGGTTACAACCGACTTGTTAAATTCAGGTAATGAGCCCGCTAATTCACGATGTACCTTCATAGTTATCGCAAAAGTAAGGGAGGAAACCGGAAATTGGGAAATTCCAAAATCTCCTCCCCATAATTCTTACCTTTGCCAGGTTTCTTTATTACCTAATTACCAAATTCCAACATGTCACTATACGCGCAACGTGGTGTATCAGCTCAGAAAGAAGAAGTTCATGCCGCGATCCGGAAACTGGATCAGGGTCTTTATCCCAACGCTTTTTGTAAAATATATGCTGATTTTTTATGCGGGGATGATCAATGGGTGAATATCATGCATGCCGATGGGGCAGGTACCAAGAGCATCCTCGCTTATCTATACTGGAAAGAAACCGGCGATAACAGTGTTTGGAAAGGGATTGCCCAGGATGCTGTTGCCATGAACCTGGATGATCTGCTCTGTGTTGGCGTTACTGGTAACCTTTTATTTTCTTCCACCATCGACAGGAATAAATCAGTCATTACAGGAGAGATTTTGCAGGCAGTAATCAATGGCACGCAGGAATTCTTTGATACTTTACAGTCTTTTGGAATTCATATTCATTACCTGGGTGGCGAAACAGCCGATGTGGGTGATGTGGTTCGTACCATTGCGGTGAATGGCACCATGACGGCCCGCTGGCCCAAATCGAAATTGGTTACGAATGATAAAATAGCGCCGGGTAATGTGATTGTTGGCTTTGGCAGCGCGGGCAGGGCTTCTTATGAAACTGAGTATAACAGTGGCCTGGGCAGCAACGGATTAACCAGTGCCCGCCATGATGTATTGAGTAAATATTATGCCGAAAAATATCCCGAAACATTTGAACCGAAACTGCCCGCTGAAGTGGTGTATATCGGTGGCAGTAAAATAGCGGATGTACTGACTATTGACGGGCAAAAAATCAGTGTAGGTAAATTACTTTTATCACCCACCAGAACCTATGCCCCTTTGCTGAAAGTATTGCTGGATGAGTATTTTGATGATATGAATGGCATAATACATTGCAGCGGCGGAGGACAAACCAAGTGTATGAAATATTTGCCACAGCCACTGGCTATTATCAAAGACAACCTTTTTGATATTCCACCCATCTTTCAACTGATCCGGCAGAATTCGGGAGCGGATTTCAGAGAAATGTACCAGGTGTTTAATATGGGTCACCGGCTGGAAATATTTACCAATGAAGATGCAGCGGCAAAAATGATTACAGTAGCCAACACCTTTCATATTGAGGCTAAAGTTATTGGAAGGGTAGAAAGGGTACAACCTGCTTCGCATTCATCACTATTGCTTAAGGGAAGTTTTGGTGAGCTGAAGTATGCCTATTAGCACTTAATAAAAATATCTAAGTAAGAAATTGTAATTTAGGCTTATGTCAGACATAGTTGTATCTATCCAGCAGGCAAATATTTACCAGGGTGATAACCTGATATTGAGTAATGTAAACTTTACCGTAAAGAAAGGCGAATTCGTGTATCTCGTTGGTAAAACAGGTACAGGAAAAAGTAGTCTGTTGAAAACGCTGTACGGTGAGTTAACCCTGCGTGAAGGAAATGGAACAGTGGTGGGGTTTAACCTCCGCGACATGGACTGGAAAAAAGTGCCCTTCCTGCGTAGAAACCTGGGTGTGGTATTTCAGGATTTTCAATTGCTTACTGATCGTAATGTTCAGGAGAATCTGCGATTCGTTCTAAAAGCAACCGGATGGAAAGATGAGCGCCTGATGGAAGAGAAGATTAATGATGTGCTGGATAAAGTGGGTCTGAAAAGCAAAGGATTCAAAATGCCATTCGAAATGAGTGGGGGTGAACAACAGCGTGTTGACATAGCCCGGGCATTACTCAATTCCCCAAAACTGGTACTGGCCGATGAGCCAACCGGGAACCTTGATCCTGAAACCAGTGATGAGATCATGCAATTATTGATACAGATCGCTAAAGATTATGGTACCAGCGTAATTATGGCCACACATGACTTTATTGTCATCAACCGCTATCCGTCACGCATGCTGAAAACCGAAAATGGCAGAGTGATCGATAGCGCTGCCGCGGATTAGTGGATACTCCCCCAAATCCATCCTGCCTGCTTTATGGCATTCGCTTCATTATTGAACATTCCTTTCAGTAATTGTTTCCTCAATACAATCTCATCTGAAGTAAAAGGCTGGTGGTAAAGTTGGGCAATGATCTCGCGAAAGGCATTGGCTGTAGATCCGATATGACAGGCAGACGCAAGGCCACTGCCGGCAATGGTTTCCTCATTTACCACACAATGCCTGCCATTATACAATGCGTTTACCAGTTTAACTTTCATGCCCGTACCGGTATAAGAAGGAAGAATATTAATATGCGCTTTGGCAATCATGTCCTGTATTTCTTTTTCTGAAGGATTGGGAACCAAACAGGTATGTTTATTGGCATGTGTGAGTTCCTGTAATTTCTGGGAAGGATCTTTTCCCGTAATCACAAAGGGGATAGTCAGTTTTGAAAATACCTTCTCAAGTAACCAAATAGCAGCCTGTTCATTTGCATCCACACCCAGATTGCCATGGTATAAACAATAGGACCCCATTCCCTCAAGGCATTGTACTTTCCAGTCAGGTAAATAGAGTGATAAATGTTCAATGTTCTTACAGCCCAGTTCATTCCTGTATACCGCATCGTCTTTTTCAGTTGTTCCCCAGCATACAGCTTTGGCCACAACCTTCTTTTCATAAGCCTTCAGCAGCCTGCTTTCTATCCAGTAATACAGCTTTTTTAGCAAGGAGGAAGTGTGGCTGCTTAAATTGTGATAATATTGATATTCTACATGGTGAATCCGCACAAAGCATTTCCTTTTTTTGAAGCGTTCATCCAGTAAAGGGTAGGTGCAATGCACTCCCTCCATAAAAATGGGATAATCATCTTTCAAAAGGTTCTGTAACAATTGTTCGTTCTTTCTGCTGGCAACGATATAAGGAATGGTATTGGATATGCCCTTGTGTCCCGTACATCTTTCATAGTAATGAACACTGGCGCAATATTTATCTAATTCAGTTTGTCTGCCCCTGCCATATTCAAAACAATGCAGGTGAATTTTGATACCCTGGGCCTGAAAAGCAGGTAGCTTATAAAACACATCTATGGCACCGCCATTATCTGCCGGATAGGGAACATTAAATGAAATGATATGTAAATGCTTTTCCAATTGTATAACTTTCTGAAAAACGATTTCCGAGATATGTTGTTCCTGTTCCGTGTTACAACCTAATCTCCTTGTTCGCAAACTATTCTTACTGTTCCTCTCGCAAAACAGGATCTGTTGGCAAATTGTTCAATTCGCCGCCAATCGTTTCAATTTTTGTATCGTTTACCTTGTGGTCAGTTTTTAATTTCCGGTTAGTGGTTGCCAAACATCTAATTTAACAGAAGTAAAACTAATATATTTTATTGATAGTCAAATAGTTGTAATTATTTTTTATTATTGGGCCCTCTTTTCCTTTTTACTTCTCCACCTCTTATACACAGCTATTTTTGCCGCATATACATAGTAGCCCTTTTTACTGTATGTTCGCAGGTATTTAAACAGGAGAGACGTGAGATTAAAGTCGTTAGAAATCAAAGGGTTCAAAAGTTTTGCTGATAAAACCGTTGTCAGTTTTGATGAGGGTATAACAGGTATCATCGGGCCGAATGGTTGTGGAAAGAGTAATATCATCGATAGTATCCGTTGGGTAATAGGGGAACAAAAAATTTCTGCTCTGCGAAGTGAAAATCTCGAAGCACTGGTTTTTAACGGAAGTAAAACCAGGAGTCCGAGTGGACTGGCTGAAGTGAGCCTTACATTCGAGAATACCCAAAACCTGCTTCCAACCGAATTCAGTACGGTAACGGTAACCCGCCGTTTTTATAAGAATGGCGAGAGTGAATACCGGTTGAATGATGTTACCTGCAGGTTGAAGGATATTCATAATCTTTTTCTGGATACCGGTGTTAGCACCGATAGTTATGCCATCATTGAACTGGGCATGGTGGATGATATCATCAAGGATAAAGAAAACAGCCGCCGCAGAATGTTAGAGCAGGCTGCGGGTATTACCATCTACAAAACACGTAAGAAAGAAGCTAAAAATAAACTGGATGCAACCGAACAGGATCTTGCCCGGATTGAAGATTTATTGTTCGAAATCAATAACCAGTTAAAAACACTCGAGAGCCAGGCCAAAAAAGCAGAGAAGTTTTATGAGATAAAAAAAGAATACAAAGAAGTAGCCATTGAATTGGCCAGGGCGGCACTGGAAGGGTTCAATATCACCTACAAAGAACTCAATGAACAGCAGGATGCGGAAACAGATAAAAAAATCCGGCTGGAAGCGGAGATAGCTACGGAAGAGGCATTGATTGAACAGGAAAAAGTTGGGTTTATTGAAAAAGAAAGGGCTTTGCAAAGCATGCAGCATGAGTTCAATGATTACCTGCAGGTTCTGAGAACTAAGGAAAATGAAAAGAATCTGGCCACCCAGAAACTGCATTATCTGAAAGAAAAAGAAACCGGTCTCAAAGAATTCCTTGAAAAGGCGGAAGGACAATTAAAGACCATTGGTGATTCGATAGCGTACACACAATTGCAGGTAGGAGATGAGCGGGCCAATCTGCTCGAATTGCAGGAAAAAGTAGCAAATGCGAAGTTTGATGTAGAAGACAAACGTCGCATTTTTGATGAAAAAAGAACAGGTGTAGATGCTTCACGCAACCGCTACCAGCAAATACAACGCAGCCAGTTTGATGCAGAGAAAAAAGTAGCGGTAGCCGATACTTCTATATTAAACCTGCAAAGGGCGCAGGCACAACTGAACGACGAAAAACAAAACCGTGAATCGCAATTGCAGCAGCTTACTGTTGAACTGCAGGATAAAGAAGCAACGCTTGATGCCAGGCAGATTGATCTGCAGCAGTTACAGGACCACCAGGAGAAAACCAGGGAACAGATATTTGAAACGCAGGCGCAACTGGAAGTATTACGGAATGAATTGAACGAAGAAAACCGTAAGCTCGATTCTAAGAAAAATGAATTCAACCTGTTGAAGAGCCTGATCGATTCGATGGAAGGCTATCCGGAAAGTATCAAGTTCCTGCATAAGAATCCCGAATGGAATCATGCGGCACCAATTCTTTCAGACATTATCTATGTGAAAGAAGAATTCAGAACGGCCGTTGAAAATGTACTGGAACCTTACCTCAATTACTATGTGGTAAATAACCTGGAAGAAGGCTTGCAGGCAGTTCATTTATTGGATGCGCATAAAAAAGGGAAAGCTAATTTCTTCATGTTGGAGAAATTTGCGGATTTCAGGTTAGATACCCATCAGCCGGCTGATACCATTAAAGCGCTCGATGTAATTGAAGTAGACAATCGCTACCGGAAACTGGCCGAATACCTGTTGGGTAATGTGTATATAGGCGAAAACGATGAAGCTATTGCCAACAGCAACGGCGCTGTGGTACTGGAAAAATATGGTAAATATGTAAAAGGCAAATACACCTTAACCGGTGGAAGTATTGGCTTGTTTGAAGGAAAGAAAATAGGCCGTGCCAAGAATCTCGAAAAATTATCAGAAGAAATTGCTGACCAGGAATCAGTAGTAAACCTGCTTAAATCAGACATACAGGCCAAGCACAATGAAGTAATCGCTTTTAACGACCAGTTGAAAGAGCATGTGATCAAACAAACAGAGAATGAGATCAGCCAGCTTACCAATCAGGTATTTGCCGCCAAAAACAGGATTGAGAACCTTCAGATAGCTCAGCAGAACGGATTACAGCGGCTGGAAGATATTGACCAGCGCCTGCAGGCCGAGCATGATGCCATTGCCGCTACCAGGGAAGAGTTCCATATCCTGAATGAGCAGTTACAAACCACTACCGAAGAGCTGAAGATGGTAGAGCAGGCTTATCAGTTAGCTGAACAGGAATACAATTTTGCTTCGGTTCAATACAATGAAAACAATCTGCAGTATACCAGGCAGCAAAGTAAAATCACCACCTTGCAGCAGGAACTGGTTTTCAAAGAAAACCAGTTGAACGACCTGCATATACAGATAACCAATAATACCACACAGTTATCAGAGGCCTCTGCGGATATTACAGAGGGAGAGAAAACATTAATTGGTTCCGAAGAAATGTTACTGGAGATGATGCGTAAGAAAGAGGTGGAAGAGAAAAAACTGAATGAGGCTGATCAAACGTATTATAATCTGCGCAATGCTTTACAGGAAAAAGAAAGTGGACTGAGATTGAAAGTGAAGAGCAAAGAAATGATTGATCATTTGGTAACCGATATCAAAGACAGGTTGAATGAGTTGAAGTTATCATTGGCGGGGATGAAAGAAAGATTGATTGTTGAGTTCAAGGTAGAACTGGATGAAATACTGGACCAGGGAAGAGCGACTGATACCAGTCTCGAAGAATTGCAGGCCAGTTCAGACAGGATGCGCAAGCGTCTGGATAATATGGGGGAGGTGAACCCAACCGCTATTGAAGCGTACACGGAAATGAAGAAGCGTTATGAATTCATCCTCGAACAAGAGAATGATCTCGTATCCGCCAAAGAAAGCCTGTTACAAACCATACACGAAGTAGAAGCCACTGCCAACCAGCAGTTCCTTGATACGTTTAACCGGGTACGTGAAAATTTTCAGAAAGTATTTAAAGCATTGTTTACAGAAGAAGATACGGCCGATATGATCCTGGTTAATCCGGAGAATCTGGCCGAAACAGGTATTGAGATTGTAGCAAAACCAAAGGGTAAACGCCCATCCTCTATTACCCAGTTAAGTGGTGGTGAGAAAACCTTAACGGCTACTGCCTTATTGTTCGCTATCTACCTGATTAAGCCGGCCCCATTCTGTATCCTGGATGAGGTTGATGCGCCACTGGATGATGCCAACATAGGTAAGTTTACCCAAATGATCAAGAAGTTCAGTGATAACTCACAGTTCATTATTGTAACCCACAACAAACAAACCATGAGCGCGGTAGATGTGATCTATGGCGTTACGATGCAGGAGCCGGGGGTAAGTAAACTGGTGCCGGTGGATTTCAGGAGTCTGGCGAATTAAGGAATAGTCACTTCTCCCGGTATTCAATATTCGATATCCTTCACCCCAGGTGCCGCTTAATATCCTTCTCCACATCCCGGTTCTTGATGGTTTCTCTTTTATCGTATAATTTTTTGCCACGGCCCAGACCAATCTCAACTTTCACCAGGTTCTTATCCGTAAAAAATACTTTTAACGGAACAAGGGTATAACCCTTTTCTTTCATCCGGGTTTGCAGTTTATTTAATTCACGTTTGGTAAGCAGCAGTTTTCTATCGTGCACTTCTATATGGTTATTGGCAGTACCATGCGTATAACTGGCAATGTATAGTCCGCGTACCCAGAGTTCTCCCTCATCAAACATGCAGAACGCGTCATTGAAACTCAGTTTTCCATCCCTTATCGATTTCACCTCAGTCCCTAACAATATAATGCCCGCCACATATTTATCTTCTATGAAGTAATGAAAATAGGCCTGTCTGTTGTTCATTTCGTTTGCCAAGGAGGAAATTAATAAAGTTTAGCTTCTGAATAACAACACCAACTGTGCTAATTTATTTTTCAGGTTCTTCCTGTCTATAATAAAATCGAGGAAACCATGTTCTAATAAAAATTCACTACGTTGAAATCCTTCCGGAAGGTCTTTTTTTATGGTTTCTTTAATTACCCTGGGGCCTGCAAATCCAATAAGGGCGCCTGGTTCAGCTATATTCAGATCACCCAGCATGCCAAAACTGGCCGAGATGCCGCCAAAGGTTGGGTCGGTAAGGAGTGAGATAAACGGAAGCTTCGCATCGCTTAATTGCGATAGTTTACCGCTGGTTTTTGCCAACTGCATCAGGCTGAATGCACTTTCCATCATACGGGCGCCGCCACTTTTACTGATTACCAGGTAAGCGAGTTTGTGTTTAATACAATAATCTACTGCGCGACTGAATTTTTCTCCCATCACACTACCCAGTGATCCGCCAATAAATTCAAAATCCATACAGGCGATAACAATACTTTCTCCATTAACGGTTCCGGTAGCTACCCGCATTGAGTCTTTCAGATCTGTTTTTGAATGAATATCATCCAAACGCTTTTGATAAGATTTTAGATCGGTAAATCCCAGGGCATCTTTACTTCGTATGGTATCGAATAATTCTGTGTACTCACCATTGTCGAAAATAAAATCAAAATATTCATCACTGCCTATGCGATGATGGTAATTACATTTAAGACAAACAAAAAGGTTTTCCCTTAATTCAGAAGTGGTACAGATATAATTGCATTCAGGACATTTGTTCCAAAGTCCTTCGGGTGTTTCTTTCTTATCAGCGGTAGAGGTTAAAATACCTTTCCTGATCCGTTTAAACCATCGCGGTTTTGCCGGATCGCCGGTCTGACTTTCCTCGCCGGTTAAATTTACTTCAAAATCTTCTTCACGTTCTTTTTTCATAACGGGTAATCGTTGGGGGGGTCGAAGATAACGATAATTACAAAAAACGGGGTGTAAAGTGCATAAAATGTACCCTGGATATAATGAGTATTAAAATATGTACAAAAAAGCGGAACGATTCAGAAAAAGAGCGAAAAAAGGCCCGGTTATCATAACCGGGCCTTTGATATTAAGCATTTCGGTTGATGCAATTCAGATCTTCAAAGGCAACTTCCAGTCGCTTACTGAAATTCTCCTCCGCTTTGCGTAACCAGGTACGGGGATCATAGTATTTTTTATTGGGTTTCTGTGGCCCTTCCGGATTGCCCAGTTGTGCCTGCAGGTAGGGTTCATTCTTTTTATAAAAATCACGGATGCCTTCCCAGAATGCCCATTGCATATCTGTATCAATATTCATTTTAATAGCGCCATACCCAATGGCTTCCCTTATCTGGTTCTGGGGTGAACCACTGCCACCATGGAATACAAAATAAACAGGTTTAGGGCCGGTCTTCAATTCTTTCTCTATAAAATCCTGGCTATTCTTTAATATTTCAGGACGAAGCTCCACATTGCCCGGACTGTATACGCCGTGCACGTTTCCGAAAGCCGCGGCTACTGTAAAGAGCTTGCCAACTTTACTTAATTCAGTATAAGAATAGGCCACGTGTTGTGGTTGTGTATATAATTTATCATTTTCAATACCGCTGTTGTCTACGCCATCTTCTTCACCACCTGTAACACCTAATTCAATTTCAATGCTCATGCCCAACGGAGCCATTCGTTTGTAAAATTCAACAGAAGTAAAAATATTTTCTTCGATAGGCTCTTCAGATAAATCGAGCATGTGTGAACTGAAAAGCGGCTGGCCCTTTTCTTTATGGAATTGTTCACCGGCATCAATTAAACCACTGATCCAGGGTAACCATTTTTTAGAGGCATGGTCAGTATGCAAAACAACCGGTACACCATAATATCTGGCAACATTATGAATATGTAAAGCGCCTGAAATACCGCCTGAAATATTTGCCTGCAGTTGATCATTGGGCATTCCTTTACCGGCAATAAATTGCGCGCCGCCATTGGAGAATTGAATGATTACCGGAGAGTTAACCCTGGCGGCGGTTTCCAATACCGCGTTAATGGTATTGGTACCAATGGTATTAACAGCGGGTAAGGCAAACTGGTTATCTTTCGCATCGTTGTATAATGCTTCTAATTCATTGCCGAATAAAACCCCGGCACGGTACTTTTTCATTGTAGCTACTGTTTATATGAGTAAATAATTTATTACATTTTCGGGCAAGGTACTGTACTTGATCCATAAGCGTACAGGCTTTTTTACACCTAATTTTTAGGAGTGTTCCACCAAACCTGCTGAAAATTTTCTGTTCAGCCTTATTTTGCGAGACTATGAATCACGTCGTATTTTGTTACGATATGGTATTCACCTTTCTCATCTTTTGCCAGAACCGCACCGTTCTCTTTGGTGATGAGGTTGCCCAATCTTTCTACAGGTGTATCAAAATCAACAATGGGATACGCGGGTTCCATCACACTCTCTACTGTTGCATTTTTTATCTCCGGATTATTAAACACTTTCTGAAAAAGGCCGCTTTCACTAACCGCACCCGTTAATTCGGAACCTTTCATAACCGGAATCTGTTCAATGTCATATTTTTTCATCACTCCCACTGCTTCCGCCACCGTATTGCCCGGCTCAATGGTTACTAATCTTTTTGTGCTTCTTCCGCTCACTATATCCTTAAAAGTTTTTACCTCCAGAAAGCCGCGCTCCATCATCCATTCATCATTATATATTTTTCCTACATAACGGCTGCCATGATCATGAAATACACAAACAACCACATCATCTTCAGTGAGTGACGCTTTTAATTGCATCAATCCCTGTAAACAGCTACCGGCGCTGTATCCGCAGAAAAGTCCTTCCTCTTTGGCAATTCTCCTGGCCATCACTGCGCCATCCTTATCTGTTACCTGTTCAAAATGATCAATCACAGACATATCATAATTCTGCGGCACAAAATCTTCACCAAAACCTTCGGATATATAAGGGTGCACCTCATTCATATCTATTTCACCGGTATTGTAATATTTAGTCAATAGTGAACCATATACATCTATCGCCCATACTTTGATATTGGGATTTTTTTCTTTCAGGTACATGGCCGCTCCGGTAATAGTACCACCTGTTCCGGCTGTACAAACAAAATGGGTGATCCTTCCTTCGGTCTGTTCCCAAATCTCGGGCCCGGTACTTTCATAATGCGCCTGGCGATTGGCGAGGTTATCGTACTGGTTCATATACATTGAGTTCGGAATCTCTTTGGCTAAGCGTTTGGCCACACTATAGTAACTACGGGGATCTTCGGGTAGAACATTGGTTGGACAAACGATCACTTCCGCTCCAACGGCTTTGAGGATATCCGCTTTTTCTTTAGACTGTTTATCAGTGGTTACAAAAATGCATTTGTATCCTTTCACACAGGCGGCCAGGGCCAGGCCCATACCGGTATTACCGCTGGTGCCTTCTATGATGGTACCGCCGGGTTTTAGTTTGCCTTCTTTTTCAGCTACTTCCACCATTTTAAGGGCCATACGGTCTTTAATGGAGTTGCCCGGATTAAAGTAATCCACTTTTGCCAATACAATGGCAGGGATATCTTTGGTAATCTTATTAAGCCTGATAAGGGGGGTGTTACCGATTGTTTCCAGAATATTGTTGAGCCACATGATGAATAAACGCTTGGTTATGTCAAAGGTAAAGTTTTGCTCATCCTGATAATAGCCAATTGCAAAATAGATACTGCGAAAAGAGGAAATTATACAAGAGGGGGGCGTTATAACTTGAAAAGCCCGGTCATTTTGCTGCAAAGCTCACTTTCGATCATCTTCTCCGCAACGGAGATCATGTTGTTGAAAGCTTTGGCATTACTGATGCCATGGCCGATGATAACCGGTTTGGCTACACCCAGTACAGGGGTGCCGCCATAATTTTCATAATGAAAACGGCTGAAATAGGCATCATTGCCAAAACCACGCTGGTTGCACAGGTCATAAACGGATTCGGCCATTTTAAGGATGATATTTCCCGTAAACCCATCACAAACAATTACATCGGCCTTATCATTAAAAAGATCACGCCCTTCAAGATTGCCAATAAAATGTATCTGTTGATTATTTTTCAAAAGGGGATAAGTGGCCTGTACCAGTATATTGCCTTTGCCTTCTTCTTCACCTACATTCATTAATCCCGTTTTTGGATTAGGGATATTGAAGATATGTTCCGCGTATAAACTGCCCAGGATGGCAAACTGGTTCAAGTGCTCCGGCTTGCAGTCGGCATTCAATCCCGCGTCTACCAATATGCCGGTTCCACCGTTTATTTTGGGTAAGACTGTTGCAATAACAGGTCTGCTAATGCCTTCAATGGTTTTGATACTGAACATGGCGCCTACCAGCATGGCCCCTGTATTACCGGCGCTGATAAAAGCGTCAATCTTACCGGTGGCTAATAAATGAAAGCCAATGGCGATAGACGAGTGTTGTTTTTCTTTCAACGCTTTGGTGGGATGTTCATGGTACCCGATTACTTCAGGTGCATGAACCAGGCGTATATTGGGAGAGGCTATCCCATATTCTTCCAAAAGAGGGTTTACCAGCATTTCATCACCTATACAAAATAAAGATGCCGTACGAATATCCTCAGAC
The DNA here is from genome assembly GCA_964359445.1 of uncultured Sediminibacterium sp. Classification (GTDB taxonomy): domain Bacteria; phylum Bacteroidota; class Bacteroidia; order Chitinophagales; family Chitinophagaceae; genus Sediminibacterium. The sequence continues at coordinate 19,155 of CAYHTC010000002.1, forward strand.
AAGTATAATTGCAGGCCTTTCACCGCTTCAAGCGGTGCAAAATCTCCACCCATCATGTCTATACCAATATTCATTCGGCAGGAAGTATAAATGAACTAAAAGGTTACGCTTTCAGAGGAGCTTTTTCAGCTACCAGTTTACCTTTATAGAACAATTTACCTTCGCTTACATGGGCACGGTGACGAACATGTGTTTCACCGGTGGTGCTGTCTTTGCTCAAGGTAACTTCCTGTGCCACATAATGAGTTCTTCTCTTGGCGCTGCGTTGTTGTGAATGTCTGCGTTTAGGATTCGGCATATCTCGAAATTTATAGTATCAAAAAATTAATCTAAGTTTTTAAATTTATCTAACCCTTTCCAAACCATATTGCTGTCTTTCTGCACTTCTTCTTCCATCTTTCTTAACTTCTCCAGTACCTCTGTGTTGCATTTTGGACCACCCATCTCTGATTCTTTACACATTTTCTGTAAAGGAATACTGAGATTAATAAACTCAAATATCCAATCGGCCAAATGGAGATGACTTTCTCCGCGTCCGATATAATATACATCAGGATCTTCTTCCTGCTCATTCATCACTTCCGGATCGTCAACTATTTTTACAATAATGTTGAATTCGTCCCAAAGCTGCATAGGCAGTGTGTTTCCACACCTGTCGCAGTTTACATGGAGACTGCCGTCAATATCAAATTTCAATTGCATGAAGCCCGTATTTTTTTCGAGGCTTAATTTGATATTGGCCATGCAGTTGTCAAAATCCTGCTCACCATACGGTACAAAGAACATATCCTCAACCCGGTATTCGTATACATGCATCCCCGGCCTTAAACCCACAAATGCTATCTCATATTCCCGGTGCTGGCTCATAACCGTTTTTTAAGGGCTTGCAAAGGTACGCAAAAACAGCCAAAATGCCAAAGGAAAATTGAATTCAGAAGGACTGCTGTCCAACAGGCAATGATAGGCCATTTTATTCCATATTTGTATAAATGAGAAAGGAAACTGTACTATCCGGCTATTCCCGGGTGAATTTGGGTGTATTATTTGCCATTGCACTGGTTATCAGCCTGTTTTCCTGTTTCCCCGGGCAGGTGGAGCGGATATATTCGCTTGGAATTTATCCCGGATTAGCCGCTGCTATTCGTTTACTTACCGGTTGGATACCTTTTAGTATAGGCGATTTTTTGTGTTTGTGGATCATCATTTTAATACTCACCAAAGCTATAAAAATCAGTATCCTGGTATACCGGAAACAATATTCCCGGATACTGTTTTTCCATTTCCTGTTTCGGTTGGTAAAAATGGGCTTATGGGTGTATATCATTTTTAAACTGCTATGGGGCCTGAATTATGATCGTTCAGGCATTGCCCCTCAACTGCAAATTGCCCATACGGCCTATAGTAAAAAAGACATTACCAAACTCACCCACCAACTGATTGATAAATTGAATGAATGCCGCAGACAGTTAAAAGATACGGTGTTACCTGAACCTGCTTTGGATATGATTTACCGCGAAGCGTACAGGTCTTACCGAACGGTTTCCCATGACTTTCCCTTTTTACATTACCGGAACAGGTCGGTTAAGGCAAGTCTCTTCAGCGGTTTGGGAGATTATATGGGTTACTCAGGTTATTACAATCCTTTTACGGGCGAGGCGCAGGTTCGGTCTGATATTCCCAGGGTATTGATCCCCTTTATTACCTGTCATGAAATAGCCCACCAGTTAGGATATGCCAGCGAGAGTGAGGCCAATTTTGTTGGCTATCTGGCTGCCGCATCCTCTCAGGATGCCTATTTCCGGTATTCGGTATACAATGATTTGTTTTCCTATGCGCAAGGGGAAGAATTAATGCTTTATGTAAAGGAAAAGGATTCCACAGCTTTTGACAATGTGATCCAATATAACAGAACGCACCTGGATTCATTGGTAAAAAAAGACAGGAAAGAAATCAGGGAATTTTTTAGCAAAAGAAGAAATCGTATTTCTCCCGCTGTTTTATCCTTATACGATCAATACCTGAAATTGAATAAACAGATCAGGGGGGTGGACAGCTATAATGAAATAGTGGGATGGCTGATTGCTTATCAGAAAAAATACGGGAAGGTATAAATGCTCAAAACTTGTTCTTCCACATCATACTCTCTACCGGTTTGTTAGGCTGGCCGCTGTATTTGGCATTGATTTTCTGGTTATACTTCACTTCAATTTCTCCATCAACCGGAAAATAGATCAACTGGCCAATGGGCATCCCTTTATAAATTTTTACGGGTTGTTTACAGGAAATTTCCAGTGTCCAGTTGCCGCAAAATCCAACATCACCTTTGCCGGCAGTAGCATGGATATCAATACCCAAACGGCCCGTAGAGGATTTTCCTTCCAGGAAAGGCACATGGGAATGGGTTTCGGTATATTCTTCTGTTACCCCTAAATAAAAGGCATAGGGTTGTAATACAAAGCCCTCATCGGGTATATCGAAATATTCGATGGTATTGTGTTTTTTAGCATCCAGCTCCGCATTTACATAGGTGGCCAAACATTTTCCGAGGTGTACATCATAACTGTTACTGCCCAGATCTTCGCGGTTATAGGGTACAATTTTGATAGTGCCTTTTTCCATTTCTTCCAGTATGCGTGAATCTGTCAGGATCATTCTTTAATTTATTAATAGGTTCGGATGCAAATAAATCTTAAATCTGCAATCTAAGTTTCTAAATTTCCACAGTGCCGCTGTTTTATCAACAAGATATTAACGAAACCACCCGTTTGGGTGTATGGAAGATCGAAGAGGATGAATCATTCTTTTTGCGAACTGTGCCATTACAGCACAGCATCACTCATCCGAATAAACGGTTACAGCATTTGGCGGGCCGTTATTTATTACCCTATCTTTTTCCTGGTTTCCCTACTACTGCCATTGAAATAGCGGATACCAGAAAACCTTTTTTGTCCGGTGAACAATATCACTTCTCCATCTCTCATTGCGGCCGGTATGCGGCAGCATTGGTAAGCAGTACGGAAAGGGTTGGGATAGATATTGAAATGATTACACCCCGTGTTGAAAAAATAAAACATAAATTTCTGCATCCTGATGAACTGGCTTTTGTTCACTCTCAGGATATTCCGCAACAAACAGAACTGCTTACCTTACTCTGGAGCGCCAAAGAAGCCATGTTCAAATGGTGGGGTAGCGGAGAGGTGGATTTTAGTGAAGTATTGCGAACTAAAAATTTTACATTTTCTGAAGAAGGAATCATTCCTGCTTTTTTCATAAAAGAGCAAACCATGATTGCTTTGGACATTCATTACCAGATGAGGGAAGGAGTTAGTCTGGCGTGGGTGATAAAATGATAGAGTGACAGGATGATGAAATGACAGGATAAAATTGTAATGTTTATATCAGTCATCAAACCGGATCTTGGTTTTGGGTACCAGTTTCAGGCTTTTACTGAGCAATTGTTTCATTTGTATTTTTACCAGTTGCCCCATTGTTTTGGCTTTGCTGAAAACACCTGTATTTCCATAATGCGCGGCTAATTCCTGTTTTAGCTGTTCAATTTTTTCCGGTTTTGAAATAGTATCGCTTGTCATAATATCCAGTATTTCTTTCATCCGGTAGCGCGAGGAAGCCAGGCGGAATGTCATCATGGTCCTTTCTTCCGCCTGGTATTGGGCAATGGATTTATTATTGAGGTGTTTGATCACCATATCAACAAGTGGTTTATTCTCTTTAAAGAATTGTGGCAGGTAGAGATTTTTTCTGCCTTCATAGGATTGCTGGTCAAAATCAATGGCTCTTATCCGGTACTGGTAGTCTTCAATATCGGGTGTAATATTTACCACGAAGTTATAAGCCCTCATATCGCCCAATAAATGCACGAAACAGCGTTCATTGAATTTAACAAACTCTTTGGCAAGACGAACCTGGTTTGTACTGGGTGCATTGAGGTGGTCATTGATGAAAATATCACCCGGAATGCCAGGTATATGTTCTTCTATCAGCGTGGCCTTATCTGTAAAATAACTTATCCGG
>CAYHTC010000003.1:0-23081 GCA_964359445.1 uncultured Sediminibacterium sp.
GAAGAGAATATTATCTGGATCAACGAAGGCTATACAAGAATTAGTGGCTATGCCCTGGAAGAAATTAGCGGTAAAAAAATCGGGTACTCATTGGATAACCCGGGAGTTGATCCGGAAGTCAGGCAAAAAGTACGCAGTTTGCTGGATAATAAATTGCCTTACAAAGATGAGTTTATGATCTTCACAAAAAATGGGGATCCCATATGGATAGAGGTAGATTGCCAACCCATGGAGGATGAACAGGGTAGATATTTGGGTTATATGGCCATCGAAACGGATATCACCCAGCGAAAGCAAACACTAAAGGAACAGGAAGAGTTATTACAACGCTTATCGCTGGCAACCGGTTCGGCTGCCATTGCCATTTTTGAAATTGATTTTGCCAATAAGCAGGTAATCTGGGACGACAGGATGTATGAAATGTATGGCTGTAAAAAAGAGGAAGGACTGAACCTGTTTAAAGTGTTCTATAAAGCCCTTCACCCTGAAGATCAGGCAAGGATGGCTAAAATTATTGAGGAGTTTCGTACCCGAAAAAGGAATATCAATGGTACCATATACCGGATCATCATTCCGGATGGAAGAGTAAGGTATATTGAATTGTATGCCAACATCAAAAAATCTGAAAGCGGCCGTATTGTCAGTCTCATAGGAACCAACCGCGACATTACAGATGCAGTACTGGTGCAGGAAAAATTAAAATCACAAAACAAAGTATTACGCGATATCGCTTTTATTCAGTCGCACGAGGTACGCAGACCCCTGGCTAATATTTTAGGTGTACTCGAAATATTACAGAACAGTGGTGCCACGAAGGGGCTTGAATTGTTTGATCACCTGATAGAAAGCGCCAGAGAACTTGATGTTCAGATCAGGGCTATTGTAACCAAGGCCAATGAAATGGATGACGAAGTATTCAGGTAAACTATTTTGCAAACACTTTCTTCAATAGTTCCGAAGTTCTCGCCAATGGATCTTTCCGGATACTTTTTTCTTCCATGGCTACCTGGTAAAAAATACCACTCAGGGCTTTTTCTGTTACATAAGCTGAAAGATCGGGATTGATCTTTTGAAAGCTGAATGTATTGTAAGTGGAAATCAATGTATTCCAGTATTTAGTGGCATCTACCTTTTGTAAAGACTGTTCTATCACCGGCCTGAACGCTGTGGTGAGTTCGGCAGTTGTTTTACCCCTCAGGTAACCGGTGGCGGCTGTATCACCTCCTCTTAAAATACCCCAAGCATCCTGAAAGCTCATTTGTTTAATAGCGTTTCCAAAAATAGGAGCGGCACTTTTGCAGGCATCTTCCGCTGCACGGTTCATGCTAAGTATGGCATCATCCACCTGTTTACCAAGGCCCACTCTTCGTAAGGTGTTTTCTACTTTTTGTGCTTCCGGCGGCAACATTATTTTCAGGGCGGCATTCGCAAAAAAACCATCCGGTTTTGACAGCGAGGTTGTGCCTTTTTCAGACCCTGCTACCAGCGCCTCTTTTAGTCCGGCAACAATATCATCATTACTCAAACTGCCGGTACTTCCGGTAACAGCCTGTTTAGCTTTATTGAACAGCCCTTTCAGGTCCTGTGCCTCTGCATGGGTACAAAAAGCAGCCAAAAAAAGGAGCGTAAAAAAATAATTCATGTATGCCTGTTTTCAATTAATGCCTAAAAACTGTGCCAAAGTGGCTGATTCATTCCCCCTCATCACAAAAATAACAACTATACCGGCATGAACCCCGAAACCTTCTATCCCTTACCTTTGCAGGCAAGAAATATGAAATACGAGAAGGAGATCAACAGGCGGAAAACATTTGCTATTATATCGCACCCGGATGCAGGTAAGACCACGTTAACGGAAAAGTTGCTGCTGTTTGGCGGTGCCATACAAGTGGCGGGCGCTGTTAAAAGTAATAAGATAAAGAAACACGCTACCAGTGATTTCATGGAAATTGAAAGACAGAGGGGTATTTCTGTAGCTACCTCCGTAATGACTTTTGAATACCAGGGCATCCTGATTAACCTCCTTGATACACCGGGTCACAAAGATTTTGCGGAAGATACCTATCGAACCCTGACTGCCGTGGACAGCGTTATCCTGGTTATCGACAGTGTGAATGGGGTAGAGGCCCAAACCAGGAGGCTGATGGAAGTGTGCCGCATGCGTGATACACCGGTTATCGTCTTTATCAATAAAATGGACCGGGATGGCAAAAACCGTTTTGACCTGCTGGAAGAGATAGAGAAGGAATTGGGTATTTCATTACATCCTATGACCTGGCCCATCAACAGTGGAAAAGAATTTAAAGGTGTATACAATATCAACGACAAAAGTCTGCGCCTGTTTACGGCCAGTACCAAGGCAGAGGAAGAAGATGTGATTGCTATCAGCGATCTGGAAGACAAATTACTGGATAGTAAAGTAGGTGAAAGGGATGCGACCCAGCTTCGCGAAGATGTTGAACTGATAGATGGGGTATACGGAAGCCTTCATCCACAGGATTACCTTGAAGGAAAAATTGCCCCCGTTTTTTTTGGTAGTGCCGTGAATAATTTTGGTGTGAAAGAAATGCTCTATACATTCATCCGCATTGCCCCGGTACCCCGAAACAGGGAAACCTCTGCCAGAACAGTAGAAGCGGGCGAGGACCGTTTCAGTGGTTTTATTTTTAAAATACATGCCAACCTGGACCCCAAACACAGAGACCGGATTGCTTTTATGCGTGTTTGCAGCGGCCGTTTTGAAAGAAATAAATACTTCCATCATGTTCGGCTGAATAAGGACATGCGTTTCAGTAATCCGTACAGTTTCATGGCACGCAGTAAAGACATTATTGACGAGGCCTATGCCGGTGATGTGGTAGGCTTATTTGATACGGGTAATTTTAAAATTGGAGACACCCTTACCGAGGGAGAGGATTTCTATTTTATAGGCATTCCTACTTTTTCACCGGAAATTTTTAAAGAACTGGTGAACAGGGATCCAATGAAAACCAAACAACTGGAGAAAGGTATCAGTCAGCTCACAGATGAAGGCGTTGCTCAATTGTTTACACAGTTTGGCGGCAATAAAAAAATCATTGGTTGCGTAGGTGAACTGCAGTTTGAAGTAATACAGTACCGGTTATTGCAGGAATATGGCGCCGCCTGTGAGTTCAGGGCGCTTCCTTTTTATAAAGCCTGCTGGTTAACCGGTAAGGATGCTAAAAAATTGGAAGATTTCCTTAGATTTAAACAACAGAATTCAGCAGAAGACAAAGATGGTAACCCGGTTTACCTGGCACAAAGTGAATGGTTTCTGAATACAGAGATCACGAATAACCCGGATATTACTTTTCACTTTTCAAGTGAGATACACAAATCTTAAACTAATAAAAATTAAATAGTAATCAAATGCATTCACAGTCTTACGATATCATCATTATTGGAGCTGGCCCTATTGGCCTGGCTTGTGGGTTACACGCAAAAGCTAATGGCCTCAGATACCTCATTATTGAAAGAGGTTGCCTGGTTAATTCCCTTTTTAATTATCCGGTAAATATGACTTTCTTTTCTACTGCGGAAAGACTGGAAATAGGAAACATCCCTTTTATGAGCAGCAGCCCTAAGCCCACCCGTAATGAGGCGCTCGAATATTACCGTAAAGTGGCTGTTTCTGCAGGTCTTAATATACATCTGTTTGAAGGAGTAGAAACCATACAAAAGACAGAAGACGGTTTGTTTGCCCTTACCACAACTAAAAGAACATACAAAACAAAAAACGTCATCACATCCACCGGATTTTATGGTACACCCTACCTGTTAAATGTAAAGGGAGAGGAATTACCTAAAGTGACCCATTATTATGACGATCCGCATTATTATTCTTTCCAGAAAGTAGTGGTGGTAGGGGCCAATAACTCCGCCGTAGATGCTGCCCTCGAAACCTGGCACAAAGGGGCCACTGTTACGATGGTGGTCAGGGATAAAGAAATTGGGGAGCGTGTAAAATATTGGATCAGACCGGATATTCTTAACCGTATCAGCGAAGGATCTATCAAAGCTTACTTCAACTCCACAGTGGCAGAAATTCGTGATCATGAAGTGGATATTCAGACACCGGATGGATTAATCACAGTTGATAATGATAAAGTGATTGCCATGACCGGTTATAAACCCGATCTGTCTTTTCTCGAAAATATGGGTATCGAATTATCAGATGATGAAGTTTGCAAGCCTAACTATGACGAAGACACGCATGAAACCAATATTAAAGGAATTTACCTGGCCGGTGTTATTTGTGGAGGAATGAATACGCATAGCCTGTTTATCGAAAATTCCAGGGATCACGCGGCAAAAATCGTTGCACATATCAGCGATCAAATCAAGACAACTGTTACAGCTTAATATGGATAGGGTGTTTCTTTTTGAAACAGAGAGATTAATTGTACGGAGATTTACTATGGAAGATACGGAAGCTTTCTTTCAGGTAAATGGTAATGAAGAAGTGATGCAACTTATCCGTCCCGTAAAATACCGGAACGATTGCGATGCCATAGGAAGGCACTAAGTCATATTCAAAAAAACAGTTGGACTAATTGGTACTTTTACCCTTCGTATGAAATCAAAAACATTAAAGAAAGATAAGGTCAATATCATCACGCTCGGTTGCAGTAAGAACCTGGTGGATAGCGAAGTGTTGAGCGGACAACTGGCGGCCAATGATATTCATGTGGTGCATGAGAATACCAAACTGGATCACAATATTTCGGTGGTGAATACCTGTGGCTTTATTGATAAAGCGAAAGAAGAAAGTATTAATACCATTCTCGATCAATTAGAGTTGAAAAGGAGAGGCAAACTGGATAAAGTATATGTAACAGGCTGTTTAAGCGAACGCTACCGGGCCGATCTGGAACTGGAGATGCCGGAAGTAGATGCCTGGTTTGGTACACTGGAACTGCCTTTGATACTGAAACAGTTTGATGCTGATTATAAAACCGAATTACTGGGGGAACGTTTGTTGAGTACACCCAAACACTATGCTTATCTTAAAATTAGTGATGGTTGTAACCGAACCTGTTCTTTCTGCGCTATTCCATTAATGCGCGGACAACACATCAGCAAACCGGTTGAAGCGCTGGTGGCTGAAGCAGAGAGTTTGGTAAAAAAAGGTGTGAAAGAAATTATGCTCATCGCGCAGGAGCTAACTTATTACGGGCTGGATATTTATAAGAAAAGAGAACTTCCCCGGTTACTTCATGCATTGGCTGATGTAAAAGGATTGGAATGGATCCGTTTACATTATGCCTATCCCGGTAAATTTCCTTTGGAGGTACTGGATGTGATGCGCGAAAGAGATAATATCTGCAAATACCTGGATATGCCCTTACAACACGCCAGTAATAGCATGCTCAGTGCAATGCAACGTAATATTACGCGGGAAGAGATGACAGAGCTGATACAGGCTATCCGCAAAAAAGTGCCGGATATTTGCCTGCGAACCACGCTAATTGCGGGTTTCCCCGGTGAAACAGAAGAAGATGTGGAAGAACTGAAAGCATTTCTGCAGGAGCATCGGTTTGACAGAGTAGGCATATTCCAGTATAGCCATGAAGAAAATACTTCAGCGCATGATCTGGTTGATGATGTGCCTGCTGAAGTAAAAGCAGAAAGGGCACAGGAGATCATGGAAATGCAGCAGGAAATCAGTTATGAAAAAAACCAGGGAAAGATTGGAAAAATATTCAGGGTAATTATTGATAAAAAAGAAGCGGGCCGTTATTTGGGCAGAACAGAATTTGATAGCGTGGAGGTTGATAATGAAGTAGTGATTCATTCTTCTAAAAAACTACCTATTGGTGAATTTGTAAATGTGAAGATCACCAGGGCCTATGATTATGACCTGGAAGGTGCAGTAGTGTAAATTTTAACAACCTAAATAACGCATACGTAAATGCGTAATTAATAATTATTAATCGCGAAATTGGGGCCTAATTGAATCACATGAGAGTAGTTATTATCGGAGGTGGAATTATTGGGTTAAGCAGTGCCTATTATTTACAACAAACGGGCCATGAAGTAACCATTATTGACAAAACAGATATGTCGGCCAATTGCTCCTATGGCAATGCGGGATATGTTTGTCCCAGCCATTTTGTACCCCTTGCCACACCGGGTATAGTAAAACAGGGATTGAAATGGATGTTTAATTCGAAAAGCCCTTTTTATGTGCAACCAAGGCTGAGTTGGAGTTTGATTGACTGGGGACTAAAATTCATGAACGCTGCTACGCCTGAACGGGTTGAAAAAGCTGCGGTTCCGCTGCGTGATATCGCTGTTATTAGTAAAAAAATGTATGAAGAGTGGACCCGGTTGCCACAGTTCGGTTTTGCTTATGAAACGAAAGGATTGCTGGAAATATTTCAAACAGAACAGGGGGGTGATCATGCAAAGCATGTGATGGAAAAAGCGCATGAACTGGGTTTGACCGATACGATATTACTGGATCATCAAACATTGCAGGAACTTGAACCGCAAACAAGGATTAATGCTTTAGGGGCCATCCATTATAAATGTGATGCCCATCTGTATCCCAATAAACTGATGCATCAATTGCTGGCCGATCTAAAACGAAAAGGGGTTCAGTTACGGGCAAATGAAGAAGTGGTTGGATTTGAAAATAAAAATGGTTCTCTTACCCGTGTTAGTACAGATAAAGCCAATTATGAGGCCGATGCTGTTGTAGTAGCATCAGGTTCATGGAGCAGGGAACTGGCTGCAAAGATGCAGGTGAAAATTCCCATGGTATCCGGACGGGGCTACTCTGTTACACTGGAGGATTCTCCCTATAAAATAAATTATCCGGCAGTACTAATCGAGGGTCGTGTGGCACTCACCCCGATGTATGGTAATAAGATACGTTTTGGTGGTACCATGGAAATTACCTCTACTAAAACGCCCCCAAGGATCAGCAGGGTAGAAGGAATTCTGAAAGCTGTTGAAAGGTTTTATCCTGAATTCAAAGTGCCGTTGCCATCCCTGGATAAAGTCTGGTATGGTTACCGGCCCTGTTCGGCAGACGGATTGCCCTACCTGGGCCGCACCAGGCAATGGAAAAATGTGGTGATGGCCACAGGCCATGCCATGGTAGGATTGAGCCTGGGTGCCGGAACGGGTAAAATAGTCAGCGAAATCCTGAATGAAGAGGAGCTTAGCATGAATATTTCTCCTTTTAATCCTGACCGGTTTCAATAACAGAACAAAATGCCCCCCCGGCTCTGTTTAAATGATGAGCGGCGGGTATTTGAGTGGCAGCTAAATTGTATTTTTACCAACTATTATGGATCAGACAGCTAACTACTTACCATACAAGCAAACCGGTTATTTTTCCAGTATCGTTTCAGATTATCTGTCACAGTCGCCATCATTACAGCCATTCTATCAGCATAGCCCCGATTTGCAGGGTATCAAAGACTCCATTGCCGCAAGGCAAACATTTGATACACCCAGAACAGTATTGGTTGATGTATTGAAACAACAATATGCCGGCCTGATCACCGCTGAAAAGGTAAAACAGAACATTCAATTACTGGCCGGTAAGCAAACGTTCACGGTTACTACCGCGCACCAGCCCAGTATTTTTACCGGTCCTTTGTACTTTATTTATAAGATACTTCATACGATAAAACTGGCTGATGAGTTAAACCATCAATTACCCGGTTATCATTTTGTGCCCGTTTACTATATGGGTAGTGAAGATGCGGACCTGGATGAACTGGGCTTTGTAACAGTAGGCGGACAAAAACTGGTATGGGAAACCAAACAAACGGGCGCTGTTGGAAGGATGAAAGTAGATAAGGCCCTGCTCAAATTAATTGATGCCATTCATGGACAGGTAGGCGTTTTGCCTTTTGGAAATGAGCTCACGGATTTATTGAGGCAGTGTTATACGGAGGGGAAAAGTATACAACAGGCAACACTTGAATTAACGAATAACTTATTCGCGGAGTATGGGTTAGTGGTGTTAATTCCGGATAATGCACAATTAAAAAAAATATTTCATGCTGTTGTAGCAAAAGAACTGACAGAAGGTTTTTCGCATAAACAGGTTGCAGCAACCATTGAAAAGTTAGGGCAGCATTACAAAGTGCAGACCGGGGGTAGAGAGATTAATCTGTTTTACCTGATAGATGATAAAAGAGAAAGAATTGAAATACAGGCACTGCAAGCCGGGCATACACCACTAAGGTATGAAGTACGGACATTGGGATTAAGTTTTACAAAAGAGGAAATATTGGAAGAACTGTTGAAACATCCTGAACGGTTTAGTGCGAATGTAATATTGCGGGGTACTTTTCAGGAAACGGTATTGCCTAATATCGCATTCATTGGCGGGGGAGGAGAACTGGCTTACTGGCTGGAACTGAAAAGCGTGTTTGAAGCCGTTAATATTCCTTACCCGGTTTTACTATTGCGAAATTCTTTCCTGTTGCTAAGTCCGGATCAGTCGGTAAAACTGCATTCGCTCGGTTTTAGTGAAGCCGATCTATTTACAGAAGCGTTCACCCTGATCAATACTTTAGTGAAACGCGAAAGCCTGCACCAGCTAAGTCTTTCAACAGAACTACAGCAGGCTCAAAACTACTACAGTCATTTACGAACAGTTACAGATGCGGTAGATAAAACATTATCGCAACATGTAATGGCTTTGGAAAAAAAGTCGCTGAAACGTTTAATGGAACTTGAAAAAAAACTACTTCGCGCTGAAAGGGTTAAATACGATGTTCAGCAAAATCAAATAACCAAACTAAAACGGGAACTTTTCCCCAATAATAGCTTGCAGGAGAGGGTAGCTAATTTTTCAACCTATTACAGTGCTGATGGAAAGGCATGGCTTCAAATGGTATATACTGTTTCTACGGGCCTGAATAAGGGATTTGGCGTTATCAGTATCCAGTGAGCCGTAAAGGCGTTCACTTACTTTTCTTTCTTTCCTCTCCTTTGGAATTTTTCATTTCTGCTATTCGTTATTCATCAAACCCGTTGGGCCAGTCAAGTTTCAGTTTGGCTACTTTGCCACTTACTTCATGCCCCAGTTCCTGTTTATAATGTGCAATGGTTGCGGCTATATTTTTATCGGTACAGCCAAGAATTTGTGCGGCCAGTATGCCTGCATTTTTAGCGGCATTTAAGGCAACAGTTGCAACCGGTACGCCATTGGGCATTTGTAAAATAGATAATACAGAATCCCATCCATCAATAGAGTTGGATGATTTGATGGGTACACCAATTACAGGTAAAGTGGTAATGGAGGCTACCATACCCGGTAAATGCGCGGCGCCTCCCGCACCTGCAATGATCACATGTAAACCACGTTCTTTTGCCGTGGTGGCATAATCCACCATTCTCATGGGTGTGCGGTGTGCAGAAACAACGGTCAGTTCAAACGGGATATTGAATTGTTTCAGGATATCGGCGGCGGCCTGCATAATGCTCAGGTCGCTGTCGCTTCCCATAATGATGCCAATGAGAGGAGGAGGCATATAATTATTAATTATTAATTCATAGCGAAGGTACTGGATTTTTGGACGCTTTTACTATTCACCAATGGCTGGTTTATCCAATAGCTGGTTATAGCGTTTCTATCAGGTAACCCGAAATATTGCTTAGTAATGGTTTAATAGACTGAGAAAACAGGTTGCTTACAAAAAAACAACACAAAAAAAATAATCGGCTCATAGAACAGTTTAAGTAACTAATATACGCAGATATAACATAAGTCCCCTCTCCCAACTCCCAACTCCTAACTCAACTCCCAATTCCTAACTTCCCAAACTCCTCCTATACATCTGCACCGCATTCTCATACCCCAAATAAATGGCATCACATACCAATGCATGGCCAATACTTACTTCATCGAGTGAGGGGATATGCTGTTTAAAAAATGCCAGGTTCTGCAGGTCAAGATCATGTCCTGCATTCAGTCCTAACCCCAATTCTTTTGCTTTCAGCGCTGCTTTCACATAAGGTGCAATCGCCTGCTGCTGATCACCTGCTGCAAACTGCCTGGCATAGCCTTCGGTATATAATTCTATTCTGTCTGTTCCGGTTTGCGCGGCGCCTTCTACCATGTTAATCACCGGATCAACAAACAGGGAAACACGGATCCCGGCTTTTTTAAAAACACCGATAATATGGGTAAGGTATTGTTTGTGTTGAATGGTATTCCATCCATGATCGCTGGTTAATTGCCCCAGTGCATCGGGAACCAGTGTTACCTGGTGCGGTTTTGTTTCGAGTACCAGGTCAATAAATTTCTGTTCGGTAGGGTTGCCTTCTATATTAAATTCTGTGGTGATGATTTTGCGGATGGCTCTTACATCTTCATAACGGATATGCCTTTCATCCGGACGGGGGTGCACGGTAACCCCATCGGCGCCAAAACGCTGGGCATCGATGGCTGATTTCACCACATCCGGGTTATTGCCGCCACGGCTATTGCGGATAGTGGCGAATTTATTGATATTTACACTGAGCCTGGTCATAAGCAAAAATACGGAGGAGTTTGGAAAGTTAGGAGTTAGGAGTTAATTGCCGGGCGTAGTTTATTTTTGCCCTTGTCTATATTTTTATAAGTTCACCGTCTTTGGGAATTAGAACTTTTGATTCTAAATTCATTTCAGAAAGCGCTTTAGCCAGGTCAGTTCTTTTTATGAAACAATGATTTACGGTGTCCATGTGAACTGCAATTATTTTAGTTTTTGGAAGCTGTTCGTAAACTTTCTGTATATCAGTTGGTGTCATTGTTATTGGGTCTCCAGCCAAAAATTTTGCTCCGCCGGCATTAAGAATAATAGTTTTAGGCTTATGAACTAAAAGAGCTTTTGCAACATCTTCACACCAAATAGTATCTCCGGCCACGTAAACAGATTCTTTTCCGTGCTTAAAAACGAAGCCTGAAACATCTCCCATTTTTTTTCCAATTTCGCCAGTGCCATGTTGTCCTTTTGTTCTACTGATCAAAATCCCCTTCCAGTCTGATTTTGAATCAATTGAGGTTACATTCCTAAATCCCTGGTCTTTTATTTTTTCATAATCATTTGGTTGGCAAAAAATTGTTTTGTTTTTGTCTATTAATTTTTGGGCGGTTGCGTCCCAATGGTCACGGTGAATATGAGTAATTACAACAGCGTCTACTTCACTAAGCATTTTATCTAATTCTTCATTGTTTACCGGTAATTCAACCATTGGAAACCTAATATCATTTCCACAATTCTGAATGGGGTCTAACCCACTTTTTGAAGACAACATTGGGTCAATCAAAAAAGTTAGGTTATTGATTTTTATTAAAACTGTGGCGTGTCTAATTAATTGGATACTATTTTGTTTATTCTTTTTATTTATTTCAAATGCAAGCAGGTAAGGTGATATACCTGTCAATACCAGGCTTTGTAAAAATGTCTTTCGTTTCATTTTATCTGTGTTCTTTAGTTTGTCAACTTGTTAATGATTGTACCGGCTCCATTTATAACCGCTAACGGCAGTTAGTCTAAATACTTCCATTGTACTTCAAATATAAATTATTTTGGGGCGATTCTGCACTGCGTATTTAAATACCTGCGTAAATCATTGCGTAAAAAATAAGTACCCGGTTTTGAAGATAAAACGCTTTGCGGAAACCCTTTTTTTCAAAAAAAGCAGCAAGTTCCCGGAGGAATTTTGTAAGTACATTTTTATTAATAATATTCATCAATCTGCGCAGGTTGCAGGCGATAAACCAAACGCCACACCGGCACTGGCCCTCTTCAGCAGCCTCTTTGAGAGACTATCAGAGAATAAAAGCTGTATGCGATATCCGCCCGCCCTGCCCTGACGTAAGGAAGACAAAAAAACAACTCCAGACTCCTTTTCAAATTTTGCCATAGCTTAGCTTCACCAAAGGAAACCTTTTCACCAATTCAATTGTTGCCCTAAAATGAGCTATGTTTCTCTCGAAGAATGTTTATTGGATATGGAAAAGAATGGTCATCTCATAAGGATCAAAGAAGAAGTGGACCCTTACCTCGAAATGGCCGCTATTCATTTGCGGGTATATGAAGCGGGTGGTCCGGCACTTCTTTTTGAAAAGGTGAAAGGATCCCGCTTTAGGGCCGCTTCCAATATTTTTGGAACCTTAGAACGAAGTAAATTTATTTTTCGCGATACGTTTCAATTGGTGCAAAAACTGATTGCTTTAAAAGATAATCCCATCAATGCTTTAAAACATCCCATCAATAATCTGCAGGTGGCGCTTGCCGCAGCCAAAGCATTTCCGTTAAAAAATCCTATCAGGAAACCGGTTTTATACGAAGAGATTCAGATCACTGATCTGCCGCTTATTCAACACTGGCCAAAAGACGGTGGGGCTTTTGTAACCCTGCCCCAGGTTTATACTGAAGATTTGGATCAACCCGGTATCATGAAAGCCAACCTGGGTATGTATCGTATTCAATTATCCGGGAATGATTATGTTATAAATAAAGAGATTGGTTTGCACTATCAGTTACATCGGGGTATTGGGGTTCATCAAACAAAAGCCAATGCCAAAGGACTACCGTTAAAAGTAAGTTGTTTTGTGGGTGGCCCTCCTGCGCATTCCATCGCTGCAGTTATGCCATTACCGGAAGGAATTAGTGAAATGATTTTTGCGGGAGTATTGGGTGGCAGAAGATTCCGGTATGGTTACCTGGATGGATTTTGTATCAGTACTGATGCGGATTTTGTAATAACGGGAGAAGTATATCCCGGTGAGAATAAACCAGAGGGCCCTTTTGGCGATCACCTGGGTTATTATAGCCTGCAACATCCTTTCCCAGTAATGCGTGTACATAAAGTATATGCGAAGAAAAATGCGATCTGGCCATTCACGGTGGTAGGCCGCCCCCCCCAGGAAGATACCAGTTTTGGGGCATTGATACATGAACTTACCGGTGCGGCCATTCCACAGGAAATACCCGGGTTAAAAGAAGTGCATGCAGTTGATGCGGCGGGTGTGCATCCTTTGCTCCTGGCCATTGGCAGTGAACGCTATACGCCTTATATGCCTGCCAGACAGCCATCGGAACTATTAACCATCGCCAATCATATTTTAGGAACCGGTCAGTTAAGCCTGGCCAAATTTTTATTTATAACGGCAGATGACAGTCATCAGCTAAGCACACATCATGTACAGGAATTTATGGAGTATGTATTCCGTCGGATAGACCTGAGCCGCGACATACATTTCCATACCAATACTACGATAGATACGTTAGATTATTCAGGTACAGGATTGAACAGTGGGAGTAAAGTAGTGCTGGCTGCCTATGGTGATGTGCGGAGAGAACTGGTTACAACTGTTCCGCGGGTATTGAAAGGGGTAACTGGTTTTGAAAATGCCCAACTGGTTATGCCCGGTGTTATTGCATTACAGGCAGGTAAGTTTATTTCGTATGAAGAGGCTCATAATGAAATGGCTGATCTTAATCAGCAATTACAATCAACCATTGATTCTTTAACGGGGGTAGTGTTATTAGTGATATGTGATGATACCGGTTTTACGGCCGAAAATATCCGCAACTATGTATGGGTAACCTATACCCGGTGCAACCCATCGCATGATATCTATGGGATCAATTCCTTTACGGAAAATAAACACTGGGGATGCCGTGGTCCACTGGTGATAGATGCCCGCATTAAACGGCACCATGCGCCACCTGTTGAAAAAGATCCGGCTGTTGAAAAAAGAATTGACCGGCTATTCGGGAAAGGCGGCAGCCTCCGGGGAATGGGCTAATTAATAATTAATAATTATCTTCAACAGTAGCAAGGTTCTTATTTGTGCGAATAAAAAAACAGGAAAATTCCAATCAGTTGACCAATGCAAAATCGGGGCGTTTTATTAGCTGGCTCACATATTTGAAACGAAGGTCGGTATTGAAAGTAACGTTCCATTGGTTCATGCCTAAAGTTGTGCGTGGATAATAAAAGGCTTTTAGTTCCATGGTGCCAAAAACAAGGTTTTCATTTCGGGTTCTTACACCACCACCCCATGCGGTATATATATCGCCCAGGTCCAATGGATGGCCCAGGGCTTTAAGAAAACTTACATTCCCGAAGGCAAAAGGGGCAAAGCTGAATCCGGCAAGCTTCCAGGTATTATAGAACACAGATTCGCATTTAACAGTAGCGCGGGTGGATGCTTTAAACGCAGGGTCGTTCAATTGTGGAATACCAAAATCGCTCGATAGCCTTAATGGATCATTCAAAAAAGTATTTATCAATTGCGTGATGCTACCACTCATAAAATGACGGATATACCAGCTACTGTTACCGAATCTTCTTAGCTTGGTAAACATCTCAAGGCTGGTTAACAGGCTGATATCTTCAAAACGACCTTTTTGGTAATAGGTACCCAACCGGATAATATAATTGAGGTAATTTTTTTTGTTGGTGAAATAATTTCGCTGGTAATCGAAACCAAGATAGGGCCGTGATACCAGGTTTCGGTTTGACCATCCCCCAATAAAGGAAAGACTGAATCCTTCCGGTATATCTTCGTTACGGCCAAAGCCATAGAGAAAATTGGTATGGTAATAATCCTGCTCGAAAATGGTAAAGGAACTGAGCACCGAAATAAGATCGGAATAATTAATATTATAATTGGTTTTATACAGATCTGGTAAATCCTGGAAACTCCGGTGAATACCCCGGATGGAAATTAATCGCTTATACCTTGATTTAAAATTCTGTTGCAATTGTTTTCTTGCGCCAATATTATAGCCAAACCACCCATCAAAAATCCGGTAATGGTATTTGAAATCAGAACGGTATAAAGAATCGGGCAGGTATGCGTTCGCCGTGTTATGGCGGGCTATCTCAAAGGCGCCTGTCCAAACATGGTATGGACTTACCAATGGTAACTCTCCCAGCAGGTAAAGATTTTTTTCTTCCCGTCTGCCGCTGTTGAAGGCGGATGCCTGGTTTTGATAACCTGCTGCCAGGTTAATGAAACTTCCCAACAGGTTTCTTTTCAGAAATTCGAATCCGATACCATATTGAGGGCGTCTGTCTGCATCAAAAATATTTTTTACCTGTATCCGGTTTCCTTGTCCGAATAAATTATCATCATTGATTTCAAAACTGGCCATTTTAGCTGAACCCAGGTCGAAGCTTCCCCCAATAGGGAATACATCTTTACAAATAATGATAACATCTACAGAATCAGCATCAGCAAAGGGTTTCTGTACGGTGATCCTGGCATCCTGTAAATAAGTTAATTCCCGTAAAAATCTTTCATTATCGGCCAGTAAATAAGGGTATAGTGTATCTCCCGGCGAAAAGAAAAGGTTATTGAGAATAACCCTATTTGTAGTACTCGTATGCAGGGCATCGCCAATATCGTTGAAGATATTTCTGTTATCATTTGCCGTATCATTCACCGATGTATTGAATCCGATTTTTCGAACCAGAATTTGCCGGATGATCTTACCCCTGTAGGGAGTAAAAACAGCTTCATTTTTGATAGCACCTTCCGAAGGTAAAAGAATATCAGGGTGATTAACTGATAAACTTTTGCCAACCCTTCCTAATAATCCTTTCCCATTTGCCAGAAAAAAAACAGTATCTTTAGGTGCTGTAACCTGCGCATCCAGGCAATTCATACCAATACCTGTCAACAGCAACCAAACTAACTTTTTGCTGATATGAAGTAAGGGCCAATGCATCATTCGTAACTTACTGAAATTATTAACGCTTTGAAGGTAAATAAATCAACTGGTAAGGGATAGAATAACCGTTTATATAGATTTTTTAAATTAAATAGCGTTACCTGTTATCGCTTTCTCCATTACAATAAAATACAAAACCTGTTTGGGCAGACCAAATACAGGGTCTGCGGGAAAGGGTTCTGTTTCTCCGGTTGGCCGGTATCCATGACGTTCATACCAGGCAATCAATTCATGCCTCACAGCAATCACTGTCATGGTAATTCCATTACAGTTATTTTGTCTGGCATACGCTTCAGCAGCCAATAGCAATTGTTTGCCAATCCCCTGTGCCTGCAGAAGCGGATTAACAGTTAACATGCCAAGGTAAAGTTTGGTTCCTTTCTTTTTTAAATACACACAACCCATCACGGTATCATTGTCATCAGTGCATTTCAATATTACTGCGCCGGGATCGTCTATAAGCTGTTTCAGTGCATCAGGGTTGGTTCTTAACCCATCCAGCAGGTCGGCTTCTGTTGTCCAGCCTTTTTTAGAACTTTCACCCCGATAGGCAGCATTTACAAGCTGATCAATGGCATCAACATCTTTATGGGTAACCGTGGATATCTGTGGTTTTGTTTCCATTGTTTTGATAATAACGGGGGTATGTAAAATCAATCGAATTTATTTCAAAAATGGCAAACCCTGTTATAAGTATTAATGATTATGCAGGCTTGTAAACAACAAACCCCGAAATTAAACGGGGTTTGTTGTTGTTTTGCTTACTGTATTTTATCAGAAAGAGGGGTCTGCCGGCGTATTCGAATTTCCGTCCCTTTCGCGGAAAGGATAAGGGAAGAGGTTCCGTTTACGTTCGGAATTTGGTCTGCTGAATCTTCTCATATCTTCCAGTTTCAATCCGGAAAGGTAAAGTTCTATGCAACGGTTTTTATAAATTTCAGTCAGCAGGTCCGGTATAGTTGCCGGTGCAACTGCCGGCAAATCGGCTCCAATGCCTAATGGATCCGCTGCTGCTTTTTTAGTGACTATTTTATTTAATTCAGTGGTAGCGGTCGCTAAATCAGGCGTACTCTGACGTGCATAACATTCCGCTTTGATCAGGCTGATTTCGCCCGGAAAGTACAGTGGAATAGCTGTGGTAGCCGTTATCCAGAATCCATTTAAACGGAACCTTGGATTGATGGTTGGATTAATCTGGGTATAGAATGGAATACGTTTATCAGCCAGGCCGGGGGCAAGAGATGCCGGTAATCCAAGCGTTGAATCGATGGGCTGATATACGTTATTGGTGGAAGTAACAAAATTATAAATTGGATTTGGGTTGGCCGCTTCAAAATTCATCACTGATTTTTTAGTAAGATCTACCGCATTAGCAGCTATTAATGCGGCAGCATAATTACCGGCAAACAGTGAATACCTTGCCTTCAGGGCATTCAGGGTATTTACAATATCCACGCCGGCAGGTATATCACTTAGGAATGAACTGCTGACAGCATTGGCGCTGATAGTAACAAGTGCTTTGTCAATAGCTGCTATTGCTTTTGCATAGCCCACCAACCTGTCTGAAAAAGTAGTTGCGGTTATGCCGACAGTATCAGGCACTTTTTCCCAATAGGACGACTGGCAGCCAATTGAAAGCGCTTTGTAAATGGTTGCATAACCAATCAGTCCGCTGGCATAGCCTTTGTCTGTTAGGAGTCTTGCACCTGCGATCACGTTGTTGGCATCATAAATTATTTTGTTGGCGCTGGCCCATACATTACCCAGTAAAGCATTGGTTCCATCTACGGCGGTACCACCGATTGAAAACTGGAATTCTGAGGTATTGCCGGCATTCAGCAGAATGGTTTCGCCGGTTATCAGACCCGTTGCATCAGACATGCCATAAGCAACATTCGATGCATAAGTCCGTTGCAGCCCTACTGCAACACCAGCCAGTCCTTTTGCTGAGCCCAATACCTGTGCGGAGGTGGCAGCGGTTGGGTTGGCAAAGTCTTTTTTACAGCCTGTAGCATTGATAAGCAATGCTGCAATGCTTATATATAAGGTTGATTGAATTATCTTTTTCATTTGATTATATTTTTGTTTTTTGTTACATGGAACCCGCCAAATAATCATGCTGAGGCTCATTTCATGTAAGGTTATTTTACAAATTAAAATTTAGCCTGAATACCAAAGCTGAATGTTTTCGGGATAGGTGTTGGCCCAAAATCTATTCCTCTCAGAATCGTACTTTGTCCCCCCGAATTCATCTCCGGATCGTAACCGTTATAGTTATCCCAACTGATCAGGTTACGACTACTGAAGCTAAGGCTCAGGTCTGAAAAGCCTTTTACCTTTCCAAAGTTATAAGTCATTGATAATTCACGTAATTTGGTAAATGATCCATCACTCATACGCCATTGTTCAATTGCATAAATACCTGCAATATAGCCACGTGGTATTTGCCCCAGATGTTCCTGCTCGGCTACTTTTCCGTTACCAACACCCTGGCGGGTACGGAAATCAGCATTAAATACATCACTGCCTTTTACGGCATCTATTTGTACCCGCAGGCTCCATTTTTTATAAGTGATTTCGTTCACTAAACTTGCTGTATAATCAGGATTAGGGTTACCAATGATTTTACGTAAAGTACCTCCGGTTGGTAATCCTGCCCCATCTCTGCCAGGAGTATAAGCCAGTGTACCGTTCTGAACACCTTTCTCCAGTTGGGGAATTCCGGCTGCGTTTTTAACTTGTTTGCCTCCTGCATCTACCGCGAAGAAGGTACCATAAAATACACCAATCGGTTGTCCTTCAATGATAGCTACCGGTGCACCGGCATTGGTGCTTAACAATGTTAATGCCTGTCCGATACTTACTGCTTTATTGCGGTTATGATTATAAATTCCCGTGATATCCCATTTGAAATCTTTTTTCGAAACGGGAGAACCTGTCAGCACAAATTCATATCCTTTGTTCTCCAAAGACCCAAAATTGTCAAGTAAGCTGGAGAAGCCACCGGTAGGAGAGATAAACCGGTTGATCAACAGGTCCTTCACTTTTTTGTTATAGATATTCACTGTTAAGCCAAGACGGTTTTCCAGGAAAGAAAGATCGAAACCAAATTCGGTTTCCTGTTGTCTCTCGGGCTTCACATTCTCATTAGCCAGTGTACTACTTGAGTTAAGAGCTGTTCTGCCTAAGTAAGAAGAAGAACTAAAGGTATTGAACCTGGAATAGGCACCTATCCCGGTTAAGTTACCACTTTCTCCATAGGCCAAACGTACCTTAAGTAAATTCCACCATTTGGATACCCCCATTTTACTCCAGAAATCTGTTCCTGAAATTACATAGCTGCCACTGGCTTTATAATAGGTTTGATTACGTTGGGTTTTACCAAATACAGAAGATCCATCAACCCTCACTGCACCGGTTACAAAAAATTGGTTCCTGTATTTGAAATTCTGTTGTACAAAGGCGCCCGAAACAGATATCTCACTTCTGTCATCCACGCCTGCCAATATAGTGCTGGCTCCATTCACTGTTTGTACAAAGGGCGCCAGACCCCGACCCTGTAAAAGCGCATAATTATTTTTCTCATATTGCTGAGAAATGCCAACCTGTGTTACAGAGCTGATGTTACTTGTGAGATCAATATTATATGTTGCGCTCAGGTCGTGATTAATGGCGAAAAAATTATTGGTGGCAACGCTTGCATAACCGTTTTGTGTAGGATCGAGTGTAGATCCGCCTCCATAAAATGCAGTATTTACATTATATGCATAAGGTGGAATATAGGTAGTTCCGTTTTGTGCATAATTGTCAATGCCTAAAGTGTAATCAATTGAAAGGTGTTTAACAGGTTTTAATTTCAGGCCAAGATTGGCAATCACCCGGTTAGTCGTTTGTTTCTGTTTGATATCTTCTATAACAGAAACGGGATTAGCACGACCTCTTTCTCCTATTACCTTGATATTGCCAAGAGCATCTCTTTGCCAGATATCGTGGAAATTACCAATAATGGTCACAGCGTTCATAGGAGAGAAGAATGAGTTGCCATCAGGCTTTTCATTAGCGCTGCTGTTGATATAGTTCAGACCCATACTAACACTGGCCCAATTGTTCAGTACCTGGTCTATATTGGACCGGAAACTGAACCGCTGGAAATCGGTATTCTGTATGATCCCCTGGTTGCCGAAATAGGAACCTGATATATAATATTTTGTTTTATCGGTTCCTCCGCTGATGGCAATATTATTATCGGTACCACTGGCATTATTGCGAAAAATATAGTCCTGATAATCGTAACGGGTAACAGCAGTTGTATTAGTCAGTGCGGAAGACAGGATATCCTGTGTTTGGGCACCGGCGCCATCAGCAGGGCCGCCAAACTTGGTGCCGGCACGGTTTACATCTAATTTTTTTCGTAAGCTGCTGGTTAGATAACTACTGGAGAAGCTGATGGAAGGCGCCCCGCTTTTTCCTTTCTTAGTAAATATTTGAACCACACCGGCATTGGCGCGGCTGCCATAAATAGCTGCTGCCGCGGCGCCATTCAATACCTCTACTCTTTCAATATCATTTGGATTAATATCTACCAGCCTGCTTTGTCCTATATTACCAACAAAATTACCTCCGTCATAATTACCTGAGGTATTGGTTACACGGTTGGTTCCATTGTTCACAATTACTCCATCAATAATATACAAGGGTTCAGAAGAAGAAGAAATTGAACTGATACCCCGTAATCTTACCGAAATACCACCTGCCGGATCACCGGAATTCTGTGATATTTGTGCACCGGCCGTTTTACCCTGTAAGGCAGCTAATATGTTACCGGTTGCACCTTTTGTGAGCTCGTCTGCTTTTACTGAACTGATATAACTACCCAACTGTCGCCTGGTAGTTCCCTGTGAGGTACCGGTTACTACTACTTCGTCAAGTTTAGAAACCTTATCACTTAGTTGAACATTCATCGTATACATTTTCTCAGTACCTACGGTCAGTGTTATTTGTTGTTCCTGGAAACCGATACCTGAAAAGACCAGTGTGTATTTACCAGGTTGTAAAGATGCCGTAAAACTGAAGAGACCATTGTTATCGGCAAGGCCACCAAATTTGGTTCCTTTAACGGTAACTGAAACTGATTCTGCAGTAACGCCGGATGTACTGGTTATTTTTCCGGAGACGCGTACCTGCCCGTATGTAAAGGCGGTAAACAGGGAAATGACCAATAGTAAACAGAGTTTTCTCCATTTGCCGTAGCCGTTGGTACAGATTGTTTTCATAGCGCAGTTTTTATAGTGATGTAATCAAAAAATGGTTACCCCATTCAGTCTGAAGGGATCTAATAAGTTATTTTCCGGATTAAGTTCTGTGATCAGTACATCAATGTCTTCAACACCACAAACCCTGATTCGTTGCGAGGAGTTTAATTTTTCTGAGATGGTCATGACTACTGTTTTAGCAGCAGCTTCTATCATGGCGTTTTTTACCTGTACAATATCCCAGTCATTATCTGTTATGCCATGTTCCGGATCTATGGCATTGATGCCCAGAAAACAGAGGTCGGCCTTAATATGTTTGATTTTGCTGATTGCTTCACCGCCTACCGCTATCTGTGATTTTTTGGCAATCTTATCACCAATAAAAATTACTTCAATATTTGGGTGTTGCGCATATTCATACGCCGCAGGGATACTTACTGTAAAAAAAGTCGCTTTTAGGTTTTCGGGCAGGAGCCTGGCCATTTCTATGATGGTAGTTCCGCCACCGGTAAGAATAAACATGCCATCCTTTATAAGTGATGCCCCTTTTTCTGCTACCAGCTTTTTGCTGTCAACATTATACACATCGGCCCTTAGATAAAAACTATTGAAGGATTTAGAGAGAGCCCCCCCGTGTACTTTAATAATTTTGCCGGTTTCAGCCAGTTCATTCAAATCACGCCGTATTGTATCTTCGGATACGTTTATAGAACTACTTAAGTCCGCTGATAATACACTATTATGCAGGCTTACCTGGCGCAAAATATAGGCCTGACGTTCTTTTTTGAGCATATAATGCAGTTAATTTTGAAACAATTTCACTTTATTTTTTTATAAAACAATTAAAAAACCGCAAATTGTTGCATAATTTACAAAAAAAAGAATAAAAAGCCGCAATAATGAACAAAAATATAGACAAACTTTGCAGTATTGGCTCCAAAGATGCCAGGATTATTATTGGTTTAATGAGTGGTACCTCACTAGACGGTCTTGATATTGCCTTATGTTGTTTTACCGGAAGCGGGCCCGAAACGAAAATTGATTTACTTCAGTTTGAGACTATCGCCTATAAAAGTGATTTCAAAGAGGAGATCAGATCGGTTTTTTCAAAAAAAAACGTTGCGCTCCAAAAGGTTTGTGTACTGAATGGATGGGTAGCGCAGCAACACGCCCACATGATATTACAATGCCTTCAAAAATGGAATTTACATCCTGAAGGGATTGATTTGATAGCAAGTCACGGCCAGACCATTTACCATGCTCCTAAATTATTACATCCTGGCGACAAGTTTGGGAATGCTACTTTACAGATAGGAGATGGAGACCAGTTGGCAGTAGCTACCGGTATCATCACTATCAGTGATTTCAGGCAGAAACATATTGCCGCGGGTGGAGAAGGCGCTCCCCTGGCCGTTTATGGAGACTATTTTATTTTTAGCAAGGAGGGAGAGAACCGCATTATGCTGAACATTGGCGGGATAGCTAATTTTACCTATTTACCTGGCAACCTGGACTCCAAAACCATCTTCAGTACAGATACCGGTCCGGGTAATACCCTGATGGATGCCTACGCTCAGCAACATTTTCAATTGCCCTACGATAAAAACGCGGCCATTGCCGGGTTAGGTAAGGTGAATGAGAACCTTTTACAACAATTGCTGATGCATCCCTTTTTTGAAAAGGGGTTTCCTAAAACAACCGGACCTGAATTATTCAACCTGGCTTATCTGGAATCGGCTATCCTGCTGTCAGGGATAGAATCCATTTCTCATTTTGATGTGATGGCTACCCTTAACCGCTTCAGCGCGGTTACGATTGCGGAAGCCATGAAAAGAAATTTGCAGGATCAGGTTGCCTGTTCGATCTATACCAGTGGAGGCGGGATGCACAATCCATTACTCATGGATCAGATCCGGTTGCTCATGCCCGGGTACAGCTTCTATACCACTGATGCCCTACAGATCAATCCGGATGCCAAAGAGGCTGTACTCTTTGCCGTGCTGGCCAATGAAGCAGTGGCAGGTGGCGATACCGCTATCGGTAACAGGTCTGCAGATATTCCTTCGGTTAGTATGGGTAAGATCAGCTTTCCCTGGTAATTAAA
>CAYHTC010000004.1:0-22673 GCA_964359445.1 uncultured Sediminibacterium sp.
GTTTCTTTTAAAGGGAATGACCAGAATTCATTTGGTATCGGATGCAAAGTTTACATGTTTCAGAAAGGCACCCTGCAGTACCAGCAATTAATGCTAACCAGAGGCTTTCAGTCTTCTGTGTCACCAACACTATCTTTTGGAATGGGTAATGTGAGCTATATAGACAGCGTATTGGTGATATGGCCAGATCAGCAGTATGAGATCATGCACAATGTGTCGCACAACAATCATTTATTAATGAAACAGTCCTCTGCTTCCGGGCATTTCGATTTCAAAACATTTTTGCCTCCAAAAGCATCAGTACTCAGTAATATTTCCAGCCAGTTGAAAATTCCATGGAAACATATTGAAAATGATTTTCTTGATTTCAACAAACAATACCTGATACCTCATCTGCTCTCGACCCGCGGACCAAAAATCGCGGTTTCGGATATTAATAAAGATGGCCTGGATGATTTTTTTGTTTGTGGTGCAAAAGGACAGCCTGGTGTGTTAATGATGCAAACAGCTAATGGACAATTTATATCGTCAGACACCGCATTATTCAGCCAGTTTCGTAATTCTGAAGGAGTGGATGCATTATTTTTTGATGCAAATGGTGATTCATATCCGGATCTCTATGTAGTAAGCGGTGGAAATGAACTGGAAGATGGTAATGCCGCCTTAGCGGATCACCTGTTTCTGAATGATACGAGAGGACATTTTACCCAATCGAAACTTGTGCTACCTGCAATTTTGACTAATAAATCATGCGTTGCTGTTGCTGACATTGATAAAGATGGCGACAATGATCTTTTTGTGGGCGGTATGTCTGATGCAACCCATTATGGCATTGCACAACCTTCTTATCTTTTGCTCAACAATGGGGAAGGTGGTTTCAAAATTGCAGATAGTTCACAGATACAACTGGATAAAGCAGGAATGATTACTTCCGCTTCTTTTGCCGATATGAATGGAGACGGTTGGGAGGACCTGATTATTGCCGGAGAATGGACGCCCGTTCAGGTTTTATTAAACAGGAATGCAGTATTTAACAAATCAGCTATTGCAGGATCCTCCGGTCTTTGGCAAAGCCTGCTTACAACTGATGTGAACGGAGATGGGTTAACTGATATACTGGCAGGTAATTGGGGATACAATTCAAAATTATATGCCGGCAAAAACGGGCCTTTGAAATTATTTATCAAAGATTTTGATAAGAATGGGACACTGGAGCAAATTCTAACATACGCTATTGACGGAAAGGATTATACTTTTCTGGCCAAAGATGAATTAGAGCGGGCTCTCCCGGTTTTAAAGAAAGCATATCTTACTTATAGTGAAGTGGCAGGGAGAACAGTTGATTATATGTTTTATGATTTATTCAGGGATTATACACTACTCAAAGCGGATATGCTGGGGTCAACCTGCTTTTTGAATGATGGGAAGGGAGGTTTTATAACAGTGCCCTTACCCAGAGAACTGCAAACCGCGCCATTGATGCGTTTTGTTTCGTTACAGGATGGTAAGAGAGGATTTCTGGCTGCCGGTAATTTTTATGGAGTGATTCCTTTTGAAGGTAGATATGATGCCATGCTGCCGACCGGATTCTTTTATGATAAAACGAATCGTGATTTTAAAACCGGTTTTTCACTTCCCGGTATAAGCGGTGAAATACGTGATGCTGAATGGATTAAAGTACAAGGCGGAAAAAAAATACTTCTGATAGCAAGAAATAACGAGTCCCTTTTGTTCTATCAATAAACTAAATCTATTACCTGATTTCATTTTAAGTTAATCTTAACAATACAATTCCTTAACACTTCCCGGATAGTTTTGCTGCTTCAACAACCAAAATATTTTGTTTATGAAGCAAACCAAAACAAGTTTCCTAAGTTTATTGCTATTACCGATAGCGATAATCTGTTTTGTATGTCAATTGCAGGCGCAAAATGCCGCAATTACCGGTAAAGTAATCGATGCGATTACTTCAAACCCCATTGAAGGGGCTACCGTATCTGTTAAAAACGGAAAACAAAAAACAAGTACCAATTCTTCGGGCGTATTTACGATAAATGCTGCACTGGGGAGTCAATTATCCATTTCAATTATTGGCTATCAAAGCAAACAAATAGTTGCTAATAGTGACGGGCTAACCATTTCATTAATTGCCACATCTACGCAACTGGATGAAGTGGTAGTTACAGCTTTGGGTGTTAAAAAAGAAACCAGGAAACTGGGGTATGCTGTGCAGGAAGTAAAAGGCAGTGATTTGGTAAAAGCCAGGGAACCGAATCCCATCAATGGCCTGGTTGGTAAAGTGGCCGGTTTGGATGTGGCCATTTCCCGCGAAATGCTGGCTGCTCCCGCTGTTTCTTTGCGTGGTGGTAATATTTCTTTATACGTAGTAGATGGTATTCCTATTACCTCTGATACCTGGAATATCAGCCCGGATGATATTGAAACCTATACTGTTTTGAAAGGGTTGGCTGCCACAGCTATCTATGGAAGCCGTGCACAAAATGGCGCCATTTTGATCACAACTAAAAAAGCAAAAAAGAACGAGAAAGGATATACTATTGAATTCAATTCAAGTACACAAATTGATAAAGGCTTTATCGCACTGCCTAAAACGCAGGCAATGTATGGTGGTGGAGATTATTCTCAATACTCATTCGGAGATGGAAAAGGTGGCGGTATCAATGATGGCGACTATGATGTTTGGGGACCAAAACTGGAGGGCCAGTTAATCCCTCAATATGACAGCCCGATTGATCCTGTTACAGGTAAAAGAACCGCTACTCCTTATATTGCAAGGGGAGTTGATAATTTGAAGAGATTTATCCAGGCGGGTGTATTAACTACCAATAACCTGAGCTTTTCATCCGCAACAGACAGGTCAAGCATACGCATGTCTTTAAGCCAGACGTATCAAAAAGGAATTATTCCTAATACCAAATTAAATACGGTCAATTTTAATATTAACACCAGTTATAATTTAAGCAGTAAACTGAAAATGGAAGGTAGCCTTAATTATAACCGTCAGTTTACACCCAATATTCCTGATGTACAATACGGGCCCAATAGTGTGATTTATGTTACGACTATTTGGACAGGCGCTGACTGGAATATTGACGATATGCGTAATTACTGGCAACCAGGTAAAGAAGGTGTTCAATCGGTTTTTGTAGAATACCAGCGTTATCATAACCCTTATTTCATGAGTTATGAGTGGTTGCGTGGTCATTACAAAACAGATATCACTGGCAATGCCGCGCTTACCTACAAACCCAATTCACATTTCGAAGCCATCTTACGTGCTAATATCAGTGCTAATGATGTAATGAGGAATGAAAAATTACCTTATTCTGCACACCCTTACGGAAGAGAATTAAATAGAGGTGATTATCGCGAAGACACTCGTTCTTTGTTTGATAATAACGTAGAAGGGTTGGTAAAATATAATGGTAAAATTAAAGGTGGATTTTCAATTGATGCCTTTGGTGGGGTAAATGCAAGGAACTTCAACTATCATTCTAGCTTTGTTACAACAGATTATTTGAACGTTCCAGGTTTGTACTCTTTCTCCAACTCATTGAATCCAACCAAAGCCTATAGTTTCAATTCTAGTATGTTGGTATTAAGTGCTTATTACTCTGTTAGTCTTGATTATAAGAAATATTTATCTATCACCACTACAGGACGTGTGGATAAAAATTCCACATTATTGTTAAACAACAATACGTATTTCTATCCTTCTGTTTCTGTAGCATCTGTTATTTCTGATTATGTTAACCTGCCTAAGGAAATCAGTTTCTTGAAAGTAAGGGCCAGTTATGCCGCTGCAAAATCGCCGAATACAACAGCCTATATTGGACCTGCTGCTTATCCATTAAGATATGGTGCCCCTTATGTAAGTGTGTATGGTGGACCTTCTTATTCATTGTCTGATCCGGCTTATTCAATTGGAACAGTATACAATAGTCAAACAGGTGCCTATGCGCCAGGTAATAAAATTGATCCGGATATTAAATCTTCTGTATTAACCAGCAGTGAGTTTGGGTTGGATATGAAATTTTTAGAAAACAGGATTGGATTTAGTGCAACCTATTATAACAATATTAATGGCCCGGGTATCAGGAACTTTCCATTGTCACAGACAACCGGTATAACTGGTTATACTACCAATGCCATTAAGACTAAATTGTCTGGAGTGGAACTGTCATTAATGGGTTCTCCTCTCAGAAATGCTGACGGTTTGAATTGGGATGTGATGGTTAACTGGTCAACGTATAAAGAAGTCTACAAAGAATTACCTGCCAATTTTGAAGACTATCAGTTTCACCAGGGAGATAGAGTGGATAAATTATTTGCAGGTGTAACAGCAAAGACAACCGATGGACAGGTGATTAATAGCAGTGCCGGTTTCCCGGTATACCTGCCAAAAGCGCAATACGTAGGAAATGGAGATGTTGACTGGAGTTGGTCTGTCTACAATAAGTTCACCTACAAATCTTTTAGCTTCTCATTCCAGTTTGATGGAAAAGTAGGCGGTATTATCCAGGATTATGTTATGAGAAAAGGTATTGAAGGTGGAAGTAATATCTTTACTGTTGAAGGTGCCGTAGGAGCCGCAAGGGATTATGAGTTCAGGCATTATAAAGATCCAGGCTTTAAAGGAACCTATATTGGAGAAGGCGTTCAGATTTCAAACAACACAACTATTCAATATGATCCTACAACAGGTATTATTACAAATATGGGTGCATTACAGTTCAAACCCAATGCTACCCCTTCTACCTATATCCAGGATTATGTAAGCAGGTTCTTTAATAATTTCGAACATACATCTGTTGCCAAAACGTATGCAAAATTGCGCGAAGTGGTCATTACCTATTCCGTTCCACAAAAATTTCTGGGCAAGAAAAGTTTTATATCCAAAATTGATGTGTCGCTGGTGGGTCGCAACCTCCTGTATTTCTTCCCTTCACGTTTCCATGATATAGATGTTGACCAATATTCAGGTCGCAATATTTCCAATGCTAACAGCCGGGAACCAAACCTGCAAACACCTACTACCCGTAGTTATGGCTTTAATGTAAATTTTGTTTTCTAAATTATTCTGAACACATAATTTAAAACAATTAAAAAAAATAAAATGAAAACAAACAAAATAACCGGTATACTCTTTATTGCTGTATTGATGGCATTGAGCAGTTGTACCAAGACATTTGAAAAATACGCAGTCAACCCCAATCAACCTACTTCTGTTCCTGCATACCTGTTATTGAGGCAGGTTGAAAATGACGTGATGGTATTTCCCGGAAGGAGTGAGGATAAGTTTGGACAATTTACTTTATCTACCTATACCTATTATGGTACCAATGAATATTGGACAGGTGCCGCATCATTGGAGTATGGAACCTTGCGCAATATAGTAGCCATGGAAAAAGAGGCCACTAAGGCATCCGGTGACGTTAATCCTTACAGTGCACTGGCTAAATTCTTTAAGGCTTACCTGTTTATTAATATGAGCCTGAAAGTAGGTGACCTGCCTATGACCGAAGCTTTGAAAGGGCTGGATAACCCAACACCCAAATATGATACACAGAAACAGATCTTTATCCAGAGCCTGAAATTACTGGAAGAAGCCAATGCTCAATTAGCATCTTTAATTGCTTCATCCAATACTGCTTTACTTGGCGATTTCTATTTTATTGAAAAAATTTCAAATGGTAAGGACCCTCTGACAAGTTTAAAACAATGGCAGAAAGTAGTGAATACGTTTAAATTACGGGTACTGATAAACCTGAGCAAAAAAGAAGCGGATGCTGACTTAAATGTGAAACAAAAGTTTGCTGATGTTATCAACAATCCGACTAAGTATCCAATTATGACGGACCTTGCTGATAACTGGGAATATGCATACAATGATGCGTATAATCAGTATCCCAATAACAAAAACAATTATGGTTTTGATGCATTACGTCTCTGTGTTGCGGCTACCTGGTTAAATACACTGAGCAGCTTAAATGACCTAAGGGCGATGAAAGTGGCGGATCCGGCCCGTGGATTAGGTTTCCCCGATACCTCGTTCAAGTCTTTTGTTGGCGGTGCGAATGGAGAAGATGTAAGTTCATTGGGCGGAAAAAATGTGGCCGGAAAGCTTTCAACCATTGGACGCAAAAGATATTATGATGGATTTAAGGGCGAAAATACCTTCCTGGTAGGCTATCCTGAAATGTGTTTAACTATTGCAGAAGCCATCAATCGCGGATGGATATCCGGATCTGCTGATGCTTGGTACCAGAAGGGTATTAAAGCCATGTTTGCATTCTATGGCGTTAATGATGGTGCGAATACGGTTTCTTTTCTTAGAACTACTGCTCCCGGTGATTATATTAATTACAATATTACTTTTAACTACAGCGATTATTTTAATCAGCCCGAAGTTAAATATGCCGGAGATAATGCAACGGGATTAAATCAGATTCTTACACAACGTTACTTAACACTGGCCCGTAATTCAGGTTTGGAAGCTTATTACCAATGGCGTAGAACAGGTATCCCAACTTTTTCAACTGGTCCCGGTATTGGTAATAGTGGTGTTATCCCATTAAGATACCAATATCCTTCTTCTGAGTTATCTACCAATAAAGATAATTATACCGCTGCTGTGGCAAGCCAATTTGGAGGTAATGACAATATTAATGCCCGGATGTGGATCATCAAATAGTTGTTAGCATAGTACCATAGCAGTTTTTATTCTCTAAGCGGAGCCTTTTCAGGCTTCGCTTCTTTTAGCTTCTTTTAGATTACTATACCCGTTCAAACCATTAAAAATTTATAAGATGAACAGTGCATTAGTAGCATCAACCTGCGCGAGTAAAGAAATACCGGTTTTCCGGAGTGGTATGATGACAGAAGCTGAAGCAATTGCTTTCGAAGCCGATCCACTCTTACCTCTGTATATCATGCTGCGTAATTGGGATGACCATGCCAAGAAAGAACATATTCCACTGCCTTCACTGGATCATTACAGACAAATGATGGAACAACATTTATTAGCACAGATTAAATAATCTATAAAAAATGAATATCGAATTAGTGGTTTTTGATATGGCCGGTACTACCGTGGCTGACAATGGAAATGTTAACGATTCATTCCGGAATGCATTTGCCGCTGAAGGTATTTTAGTAAATGCAGCAGATATCAATAAGATAATGGGATACCAGAAAATGGAGGCTGTAAAAAACATCCTTACACAGTATGCCCCGCATTTAGCTGATCCACTGGATAAAACGATACAAAGAATACATAACCGGTTCACTGAGGAAATGGTTTCCTTTTATTCAAATGATACGGATCTGAAACCCCTTCCTTTTGCGGAGGAATTATTTCAACTCCTTCAGTATAAAGAAATCAAAGTGGCATTAAATACCGGATTCACCAGGGTTATTACTGATGCCATTCTTACACAATTGGGTTGGAATAAGAACCCATTCATCAATCAGGTTATCTGTAGTGATGAAGTGCCGGAAGGAAGGCCACATGCTTATATGATACAATCCATCATGCAGCAATTGGGTATTTCAACTGTTAAAAATGTTGCCAAGGTGGGTGATACAGAAGTAGATATACTGGAGGGCAGGAATGCCGGATGTGGTATGGTTGTTTCCGTAACCAGCGGTGCATATACCCGGGAAGAATTGATTCAGTATTCTCCTGACTTTATAATTGACTCATTGCAGGAATTCCCTGCGTTAATCAAATAACTGTGATAACTGCTTTATCCAAAACGGATAATGAAAAATACCGTGATACCCGGGTAGCAGTGTACGCGGCCCTGATCAGTTTTCTTACCTATGCAATGGTTTATGCATTTAGGAAACCATTTACTGTGGGAACTTTTGATCAGGTTCCTGCTGTATTCGGTATTCCTTATAAGGACATATTGGTAATTAGCCAGGTATTGGGGTATATGTCGAGTAAATTTTACGGCATACGCTTTATAGCAGAATTGAAAACGATCGGACGTGGAAGAACCATTCTTATTTTAGTAGGGATATCCTGGGTATCACTGTTATTTTTTGCCATTGTTCCTGCACCCTGGAATGTGCCCTTTCTTTTTATCAATGGATTTCCACTTGGGATGATTTGGGGTATCATATTCTCTTTCGTTGAAGGCAGAAGAGCTACAGACTTTATTGGGGCGGCATTGGCGGTAAGTTTTATTTTTTCCTCCGGATTTGTGAAATCTGTTGCTAAATGGCTAATGGTTGAATACCAGGTTACTGAACAGTGGCTGCCTTTTGTAACCGGGTTGGTATTTCTGTTACCTATGCTTTTATTGGTTTTTTTGTTGGAAAGGATTCCGGCGCCTTCTGAAACAGATATCAGCACAAGGGTTACCCGATTGCCGATGAATAAACAGGAGAGAAAAGATTTCTTCATGCATTTCAGACCCGGATTGATTTTGCTGATTATTATTTACGTGTTTCTTACCATCTTCAGGGATATCAGAGATAATTTTGCGGCAGATATCTGGAAAGAACTTGGTTTCGGAAATCAACCTTCTGTATTTACTTCAACTGAAGTTCCTATTACGCTATTGGTACTGTTGCTGATCAGCAGTATGATCCTGATTAAAAATAACAGGCGGGCTTTTTTTATTACCCATTTTATTATCATTACCGGTTTCCTGATTGCCGGTATCAGCTCGCTGTTATTTGTTGGGCATATCCTGCCCCCTTTTGAATGGATGATGCTGGTGGGACTTGGATTATACATGGGATATATTCCCTTCAATTGCATTTTATTCGACCGCATGATCGCTACTTTCCGATATGCGGGAAATGTTGGTTTCTTGATGTATCTCGCAGATTCTTTCGGCTATCTTGGTAGCGTAGGTGTGATTATTACAAAAACCATATTTGATGCAAAGCTTTCATGGACTACGGTATATAGCACTGGCGTAATTATCCTGTCTGTGATAGGGGTTATCACCACTTTTTTGGCATTATTGTATTTTAATAAAAAATTAGTTTACTCACCTGAAATTTAATAACATGAGTCAGTTGTCTGCAATCGTTATTGGCGCCGGAATTGTTGGCCTTGCTACTGCTAGGGCCCTGTCGTTAAAGGGATACAATGTTACTGTGATCGAAAGGTCTGAAAAAGCAGTTGGTGCTTCTATCCGCAATTTTGGTATGGTTTGGCCCATTGGACAACCCGATGGAAAATTATATGACCGTGCAATCCGAAGTAAAAATAGCTGGAAAGAAATAGCAGACAGTATTGGATTATGGTATAACGAAGCAGGAAGCCTGCATGTGGCACATCAACCTGATGAGTGGCTGGTGCTGCAGGAACTGCATGAAAAATTTACGCAAAGTGGAAGGCCTGTTTCTCTGATGCAACCAGTTGAGATAGCAAACAAATTTGCAGGAGTGAATACCCAAAATTTATTAGGGGGATTATACAGTAATACTGAAATGATCGTAGACCCGCGTGAAGCCATTGCTTCTATACCTTCTTACCTGTCTGAGTATCTTGAAATTAAATTTATCTGGGGCAGGCAGGTAAATGCGGTGGAAACAGGCAAAGTATTCCTTGGCAATGAAATGCTGGAGGCAGACCTGGTTCTTATTTGCAGTGGAGCAGATTTTGAAACCTTATATCCGGAACAATTTGCTACATTAGGACTTGTAAAATGCAAATTACAGATGATGCGTTTTGCGCCACCGGCTGCCAGGTGGCAGATAGGTACTGCTGTATGTGCCGGATTATCACTGATTCATTATAATAGTTTTAAAGTATCGCCCTCATTGCCTGCTTTGAAAAAAAGATATGAAGCCGAAATGAGTGAATACCTGAAATGGGGTATTCATGTGATGGTTTCTCAAAATGATAAGGGGGAATTAACGGTTGGTGATTCACATGAGTATGGCCATACATTTGATCCCTTCGATAATGCACATATCAACCGGTTAATTACAGATTATCTGGGGAAATTCATGCAGATCAAGGATTGGAAATTGATACAATCATGGAACGGCATTTATCCTAAAATGTTGAATGGAGAAACAGATGTTATTTTGGAACCCGCACCCGGTGTCTATATTCTGAATGGCTTAGGCGGTGCCGGCATGACACTATCTTTTGGTTTTGCGGAAGAAGTGGTTGCGGCTTTGTGAAAAGACATACGGAAATTAGCGTGGGTGACTCGTTTCCGATGTTTGTAATAAATTGTCTTTTTGCCATACCAGGTTCCAGAAACAGGCCTGGTATTTTTTATTTACCTGAAAAAATCCAATGGCTTTATATCGCCTGGACGAAGAGAAAAGTATTAAATCCGACGAATAAGCTACATGCCCATAAGTGGCCAGCTTCTTACCCATATCCACATCATCTCCATAAAATGTAAAATCTGTATTATAACCACCAGCACTTTCCAATACGGAAGCCCGGATAAAAGTATTGCCTCCTATTAGTATGGCGGCTCTTCCGGTAAATTGTACCAATATATTGACGAGTGGATAAAATATTTTTTGTGATAATAGTGAACTGGTACGCATCCATTTATCACCATCATAGTAATCATATGGACCCGTAACCGCCACCGTCTTCCTGTTTCTGGTAAGTGCAGTCACCCCTTTCCGAAGCCAGTTTGCGGTGGGGATACAATCGGCATCTATTTGCGCTATGATAGAACCGGTTGCTTTTTGCCTTGCACATTCTCTCGCGAAGTTGGTGCCACGCTTGTTTTCATAAACCAAATGAATGGAAATGGCAGTAACAGGCAGCCTGTCGATAAATTGTTGTATAACTATTACTGTTCGATCGGTAGAAGCATTATCTGCAATAATGATCTCATAACAAGGATAATCCTGCTTCATGAGAGCAGATAGTGTTCGAAGGATGTATTTTTCCTCATTAAAAGCTGGAATAAGTACGGAAACTTTTGGAAGGGAATGGGATGGCATAAGAAGGATTTATCTGCTATAAAGTAACAGATCCAATATGACCTTAGTATGTTCCGTATGTTAAGTTTGTATTAGCAAACTATTTAATAACCTTAACTTAACCGTTTGTTCACATGATTCTTACACTTGCGTAGTTCCTTTGTAAAACCCCAGTGAATGAAATTGTTTCTTTTAGCCATTTGTAGTCTTGTTTGTCTGTTCCTTCATGCGCAAACTTCACATTCTTCACACAATATGTTTATCATTACCACTGATCATGGACTTGGGAGTAAAACCGCTAAATGGTTGCAGCATTGACGGTCGAAAATAAATAATATAATATAATATAATATAATATGTCGCCAATACTTACCGGTTACATTCTTACTTACTGGTATCTGGCCATTTTTGGATTGGTACTGTTACAGGAGTTAGGAATGCCCGGACTTCCCAATGAACTGGTCTTGTTTTATTTCGGCTTTATCAGTCACCAGTTCCATCTGAATTTTCCACTGGTTATTAGTCTGGCAGTACTGGCCGACATAACCGGTTCTTTTGTTTTGTACCTCTTATTCTATCATGGCAAAATATGGTTGGTGAGGATAAAACCCAAATGGCTGCGGGTGCCTGTACATAAAATTAATTTACTCAAACAAAAGATGGCATCACATGATGGCAGAAATATTTTCATGGCCAAGCTGACGCCTTTTGTTCGAAGTTATATTCCGGTGGTGGCCGGATTATTACAGGTTCAGCCAGCCTTATACGGCCGTATTGTTTTTTTTACCGCTATCATCTGGAGTGGGGGATGGGTTACAGTGGGGTGGTTATTGCAGGGAAAATTTTACTGAATAGCAGGTAGAATAAGAAGGCCTGGTCAATAAAGGGGGCCTTTAAAATTTATTTCTATAATTCCGTATTCTTACCGGATTGTAACTAATTTTATTAAGGAAATTCATTTTTCATCGCCCTGAAGCCTGTAAAGGGGAAAGAAATTCCTAAAAAAGTAATAAAATTGTACGCTATCTGCAGTTAACATTTAATTTAATAGTCTTTTTTAGTAGTTTTCAGAACGATTACTTAAATATTTTACCATGATTACACTAAACATTAATAACCATTCTTACGAAGTAGATGCCAGTCCCGATATGCCATTACTTTGGGCTATCAGGGATATGGCAGGATTAACCGGAACCAAATTTGGCTGTGGCATTGCCCAATGTGGCGCATGTACGGTGCATATTGATGGTAAGCCGGTTCGCTCCTGCAATTTTCCGGTTGCCGCCGCCGCAGGTAAAAAGATTACTACAATCGAAGGATTGAACGAGCGTATTGGTGAAGCAGTACAGAAAGCCTGGATTGAATTGCAGGTGCCTCAATGTGGCTATTGTCAGTCGGGTCAGATCATGAGTGCCACAGCATTGCTAAAAACAACATCAAATCCGTCTGATGCGGATATTAATACAGCCATGCAGGGTAATTTATGTCGTTGCGGAACTTACCAGCGTGTACGCAGCGCTATCCATCGCGCTGCAGAATTGATCAAGTAAAACAGCAAAAACTCTAACACATGAATCAGAATATTAC
Source organism: uncultured Sediminibacterium sp. (assembly GCA_964359445.1). Lineage (GTDB taxonomy): Bacteria > Bacteroidota > Bacteroidia > Chitinophagales > Chitinophagaceae > Sediminibacterium. Next base: position 12,532 of record CAYHTC010000004.1, read on the forward strand.
CAATATAAATCGTCGTAATTTTCTTCGCCTCACCGGTATTACCGGGGCAGGACTGGTGGTGGGCCTTTCTTCCAAAGCCAATGGCATTGAAACTGTGGAGAATCTTACCAACGCATTGGAATCCTATGAACTTTCTCCATTCGTATTAATAGAGAAAAGCGGACAGATTACCATCTTCAATCCCAAACCGGAAATGGGTCAGGGTACTTTTCAATCTATTCCGGCTTTGATAGCGGAAGAGCTGGAAGTTTCACTGGATAAAGTAACGATTAAACAAACCGGAGGGGAGAAAAAATTCGGACCCGGACAATCCGCCGGAGGTAGCGCTTCGGTCCGCACCAGCTATATGAACCTGCGTAAGGTAGGCGCATCCGCACGCGAAATGTTAATCAAAGCTGCCAGTCAGCAATGGAATGTGCCGGTTGAAGAATGCTTTGCAGAGAATGCCAGCATCGTTCACCAACCGACGGGTAAAAAATTAAGTTATGGTGAACTGGCAGAAGCAGCTTCAAAAATAGAAGCACCCCAATCACCCAAACTTAAAGATCCGAAAGATTTTAAAATCCTGGGTAAATCATCGCCAAGACCGGATGTGCCTTTAAAAGTGAATGGCAAGGCACAGTTTGGTATTGATGCATCTGTACCCGGAATGGTATATGCTTCTATTGAACGTTGCCCGGTTTTTGGCAGTAAACTCATCAGCTATGATGCTACTGCTGCAAAGAAAGTGAAAGGAGTGATAGCCGTTGAAACCTGTGAAAGAATTCATGGAGTGTACAGGTCAGAAGGGGTTGCTGTAATTGCTGAAAATTATTGGGCAGCCGTTCAGGGCAGAAAAGCACTGATTGTAAAATGGGATAATCAGGGCAATGAAAACTTTAATTCTAAAACCTACGAACAGGGTTTACGCGATGCTGCAAAAGAAGAAGGCGCAATAGACCATCAACAAGGCGATTTTGATAAGGCATTTGCAGAAGCCCCTGTTAAACTGGAAGCATTCTACGAAACACCTGTTGTATCACATTCACCAATTGAGCCAATGAATTGTTTGGCTAGCTGGCATGATGGCGATAAACTGGAGATATGGACCTCTACACAGGTGCCAGGCAATATTGTAACTGAATTTTCTAAAATCTATGGGGTAACACCGGAAAATTTGAAAGTGAATACCTTGTTTAATGGAGGTGGATTTGGCAGAAGATTATATCCTGATTACGTTCATGAAGCGGTTCAGCTAACCAAAAAAATTGGTAAGCCCGTTAAGACCATCTGGACCAGGGAAGATGATACTAAACAAGGGCCCTTCCGCCCTATGACCTATTCCGCTATGAAAGGTGCTTTGGATGCAAAGGGGAAAGCAATCGCTTTTCAACATAAAGTAATTGCTCCTACGCTGGATATGAAGAAGGATTACGACAAAACTAAGACGAACGGAACCATGACCGAAGGTATTAGCGAACAGAAATATGAAATTGAGCACATGAAGAATTTGTATGTGCACCATTACCTGCATGTACCCCTGGCGGCCTGGCGTGCAGTTACCAGTACTACATTGGCTTTTTCACACGAATGTTTTATTGATGAAATGGCCGTAGCTGCAAAGAAAGATCCCCTGGCTTTCAGATTGGAAATGCTTACCAAAGAATCGGATACTAAAAATGTATTGAATAAACTGAAAGAAGTTTCTCAATGGAATAAGCCCTTACCTGCAGGATGGGGAAGAGGGGTGGCACAATATGAATTTTTTGCAGGGTTGGGTGGTTATGTGATTGAGGTTTCAAAGAAGGGTGCTGGTATTAAAATTGAAAAAGTGTATGCAGTAATTGATCTGGGTACGGTGGTAAATCCGGATACCACCAAAGGGCAGGTTGAGGGCGCCGCTGTGATGGCTTTAACGGCTGCTATTAAAAATGGAATTACGTTTGATAAAGGGCAGACTGTTCAATCCAATTATCATAATAACCCATTGGTGCGCATTAATGAAATGCCAAAAGTAGAAGTACATATTCTGACAAATGGCGGACCCAGAATTAAGGGTGTTGGTGAACCGGGATTACCTCCTTTTGCACCTGCCTTATGCAACGCCATCTTTGCCGCTACCGGAAAAAGGATCAGAAGATTACCTTTTGATATTAATAAAATAGCTTAACTACTCAATTAAATACAGGGTGTTTTATGCGCAGAATAATGGTGATGGGTAATGTATTGTTTTTACTGTTTATAACGAGTGCATTTATACAGACCACCTATAGCTTCCCTAACAGTATTGAGCGGGGAAAAGAAGTCTATACCACTTTTTGTATGAATTGTCATATGGCAGATGGGAAAGGAATGGAAAATGCGTATCCACCGGTGGCTAAATCTGACTATTTAAAAAGGCCCGTGAAAGACCTTATCAATAATGTGCTAAAAGGTGAATCGGGCGAGCTGAAAGTAAATGGTGTATTGTATAATGCGATCATGCCTGCGCAGGATTATTTAACAGACGGGCAGATTGCCGATGTGTTGAATTATGTAAACAATAGTTGGGGCAACAAAAACCTGAAAGCCATCACCCCTGAACAGGTGAAAAAAATGAGGCCATAACCGGGTCATTCAATGAAAGAAATAAGAGACATAGTTCAGGCCTTTGAAAAAGCCATTAAAGACGGTAAAAAAACTGCGCTGGCCACTGTTGTGCATGTATCCGGATCTTCTTACAGAAGGCCGGGTGCAAGAATGCTGGTGACTGATGACGGGCAGTTAACAGGGGCCATCAGTGGTGGATGTCTGGAAGGCGATGCATTGCGAAAAGCGATTTTAGCCATCACCCGGGGGAAAAAGAAATTGGTTGTATATAATACAATGGATGAAGATGATGCCAAACTGGGTATTCAATTAGGTTGTAATGGTATCGTAAGCATTTTGTTCGAGCCGATTGATGCCCTGGGTACTAATCCAATAGATATTTTAAAAGAGGTAATAAAATATCGAAATCCTGCAGTCATCATTACGGGTTATTCAATGAATAATCAGGAACATTTGGGCACTTTTAACCCAACTGATGTTTCGGGTGTATTAAAACAGGCAGTAACCGGCGAAACGGAAAAAGCATTCAATAATGCCATTTCAGGCCATTGCGAATTAGCCATTGGAGAAAATCAGCAAAAACTTTTTTTTGAATATTATGTACCATCTGTTTCTTTGGTAGTTGCAGGAGCAGGTAATGATGCACTCCCCCTGGTTAGTATGGCCGGTTTGATTGGCTGGACAGTAACACTGGTAGATGGCAGATCAACACATGCTAACCGGCAAAGATTTCCTCTTGCTGAAAAAATAATGGTAGGAAAGCCGAAAGAAATAATGGATCATTTGGTACTTGATAGCAGAACGGCCCTGGTGTTGATGACCCACAATTATAATTATGACCTGGAAATGCTGGGCCTCCTGCAAAATAAATCAGTACATTATATTGGGTTGCTTGGCCCGGCAGCTAAGCGGGAGCGTATGTTGCTGGAACTTGCTGAAAAAGGAATTTATTTTTCGGAATCAGCGCTAAAAAGTATCTATGGACCAACCGGATTAGACCTGGGTTCAGAAACTTCAGCGGAAATCGCGTTATCTATTTGTTCCGAAATCATGGCCGTATTACAGGATAAAGATCCCATTCATTTAAAACAAAAGCCCGAACCCATACACCAGCTTTCATGAATCCCGGAGCATTGATATTGGCTGCCGGCGCTGCTTCCAGAATGGGTAAAGCAAAAATGTTATTGCCCTTTGGTGGTTCAACCATCCTCACCCATATCATAACAGAAGTAAAAGCCATAAAGCCTGTAGCTATCAGTTTGGTTACCGGATTTTTTCATGAACAGATAATCAACAGTATTCCTGATAAATTAGTGAATATAGTGTACAATAAAGATTGGAAACTGGGCATGGCGGGTTCTATCCAAACCGGGTTGAATGCCCTGCTTCATACGTATCCTGACCTCAACCGGTTATTCATTGTTGTTAGTGATCAGCCCTTTTTGCACAGGGGTATTTTACAGGAAATGCTTGATACGCAGGTCAGAACCGGCAAGCGTATAGTAGCCGCTGAATACGGGGGTATAAAGGGTACGCCTGTACTCTTTCATAAATATTATTTCGAAACACTTCAAAAATTGTCGGGCGATAGGGGTGCGCGTGTTATATTGCAACAACATCCGGATGATATGGCAACAGTGGCATTTTCTTTGGGAGAAGGGGATATTGATACACCGGAAGATTACGAACGGCTCTGTAAAAAACTAAAAGAACAAGATGCTGAAAGACCGATACAATAGGGTTCATAATTATCTCAGGATATCGCTTACGGATAACTGCAACCTCCGCTGCTTTTATTGTATGCCCGAAGAAGACTATGCATTTATGCCCGGTCAGCAATTGATGCAGAAAGATGAAATTGTATCACTGGCAAAATTATTTATTGCAAATGGGGTGAATAAGATCAGGCTCACGGGCGGGGAGCCATTGGTGCGTAAAGATGCCGCGGCCATCATCCGGGCATTGGGAAACCTGGGTGTTGAATTAACCATCACTACCAATGCCACGCGCGTTCACCACTTTATTGATGATTTTGTAGCGGCAGGTATCCGTTCAGTAAATATCAGCCTGGATACCCTGCAACCCGAAAAGTTTCAATTGATCACACATCGCGACCAGTTCTTTACTGTTAAGAATAATATTCAATTATTACTGGACAGTAATTTTAAAGTGAAAGTAAATGTGGTGGTGGTGAAGGGCCTGAATGAGCAGGAAATACCGGATTTTATAGAATGGACAAGCGTGCTGCCAATCCATGTTCGCTTTATTGAATTCATGCCTTTTGATGGTAACCGGTGGAAGAGTAATAAACTGGTAACCTGGAAGGAAATGCTGGCCATTATTACTTCAAAATATGAAATAGAAGCGCAGGAAAACCTGCCGAATGATACCAGTAAAAATTACCGCATCAAAAATCATCTTGGAAGCTTTGCCGTGATTAGTACCATGAGCGCGCCATTTTGTGCGGGTTGTAACAGGATCAGGTTAACTGCCGATGGAAAAATTAAGAATTGTTTATTCTCGCAGGAAGAAACCGATCTTTTAGCCGCATTGAGAAACGGAAATGATGTATTGGGTTTGATTGAGCAATCAATACTGGCTAAACAAAAAGAACTGGGGGGACAGTTCTCCAAAGACTTTGCATTGATTAACACTGATGATTTACACAATAGAAGTATGATTGCCATTGGTGGTTAAGTATCGTTTTATGAAAAAGGTGGAAGAAGCAAAAAATATGGTACTGGCAAATGCTTCGCTTTTAAACAGCGTTGAAGTATCTCTTGAAAATGCAACAGGATATGTGTTGGCAAGAGATATTTTCAGTTCCATCCGGATTCCTGCTTTCCCTCAGTCATCAATGGATGGCTATGCTATTCGATTAAGAGATAAAGATGCATTATTGCCGGTGCAGGATGCATTGCCGGCGGGCAGTTCAAAAAAAATAACTTTACTGGACCATCATGCCATAAGAGTATTTACAGGTGGTCCGGTTCCGGAAGGTGCAGATGTAGTTGTGCAGAAAGAATGGGTAGTAGTAGCGGAAGACAGCATCCGGATTAATGCAAACCATCTTGAAGCGGGCAGTAATATCCGTGTGCCGGGTTTAGAGATAGGCGTGGGGGAATTGGCCATTCCTGCCGGAACCCTTATTAACAGCTTTCAGGTGGCATTCCTGGCCAGTCTGGGTATTATAACAGTAGATGTATACAGGAAACCAATAGTTTTTCTGATCATTACCGGAAACGAATTGGTACAGCCCGGAAATCAGTTGATGGAAGGCCAGGTGTACGAATCCAATTCATTTGGATTAAAGGCCTCTTTAAAAAAAGCGGGGATTGACCAGGTAAAGATCAGTTTTGCTAAAGATAGCCTGGCAGAAACAGAAGATAAAATTAAGACGGCCCTCGAAGAATCAGATATGGTGCTTTTAACAGGTGGCGTAAGTGTGGGGGATTATGATTTTGTAACCAGCGCCTGTCTCAACCAGGGCGTGGAGCTGCTGTTTCATGGGGTAAAACAAAAACCGGGTAAACCCTTGTTTCTGGGCCGCAAAGAAAAAAAATTAGTTTTTGGGTTACCGGGTAATCCTGCTTCGGTGTTGAGCTGTTATCAGCAATATGTGTTACCCGCTATTTGTAAAGCATCAGGGATGAAAGAAGCAAAACAGGTTTTTGCACAATTAAGTCAATCCTACGAAAAGAAAGCCTTACTTACTTTTTTTTTAAAAGGGTATGTTGAAAACGGGATGGTATCTATTTTGCCGGCTCAGGCATCTTTTCAATTGAGCGCTTTTGCAGAAGCCAATTGCTGGATTGAATTGGACGAAAGTATTTCCAGGTTCGAGAAATTTCAAATGGTAAAAATTCATCTGTTTCAATAACGTTATATACAATATGCAGGAGGTAATATTATATGGTCTATATTTTTTTACAGTTGCTTTTTTATATGCGTCTGTAGGGCATGGTGGCGCGAGTGGTTATCTGGCCCTGATGGCATTATTTGGATTTAGCGCTTCGGTGATGAAACCCACTGCCTTATTGTTAAACCTCATGGTTTCACTGATCGCTTTTGTATCTTTTTATCGTGCCAGGCATTTTAAACAAGCATTACTTTGGCCGTTGGTGGCGGCATCTATTCCCTTTGCTTACCTGGGGAGTGTACTATCTGTTTCGGAATTATTTTATAAAAAAATCCTGGGCATTGTTTTAGTATTATCTGTGATCCGGTTGTTATGGAATAGTGCAGACAAGCCATTACTGCCGGGTCCAAAATGGTATGTGCTGAGCATCATTGGTGCTTTGATTGGGTTGGTTTCCGGTATGATTGGAATGGGAGGAGGTATTTTACTCTCACCCCTTTTATTGTTAATGCGCTGGTCTAACCTGAAGCAAACCGCTGCCATCAGTGCGATTTTTATTTTTTTAAACTCCGCTGCCGGAATAGCGGGGCAGACCAGAACAGGATTTAATTTTAGCCCGCAGATCCTCACCATCTTTGGATTTGTTTTAGCTGGCGGTGCGTTGGGCGCTTATATAGGGGCCGAGAAATTACGGGTGAAAAATATGAAATTTATATTGGCTGCCGTACTGGTACTGGCCGCAGGCAAACTCTTTTTTGTAAAATAGTGTGATTATGGGAATTCATGTTTTATTTTTTGGTTTATTAACTGATGCAACTGTTGTTTCCGATATTTACCTGGAAACAGTCGCGGATACGGCTGCATTGAAGGAGTTATTGATTCAGCAATATCCGTTATTGCGAACTGCTAAATATTTTATAGCAGTCAACCAAAAAATGGTACAGGAAAATACTACACTCAAAACAGGAGATACCGTGGCTCTGATGCCGCCGTTTTCCGGAGGATAATATGCCGCAAAATGAACGATATATAAGACAAATGATCTTACCCGGATTTGGGTTGGTATCCCAGGATAAACTGCGATCCGCTAAAGTATTAATCGTTGGTATGGGCGGATTGGGCTGTCCTGCATTACAGTACCTTGTTGCAGCCGGGGTTGGAAAAATCGGTATCATGGATGCCGATCATATTAGCGCCAGTAATCTGCACCGGCAATTATTATTCAACGCATCTGAAATAGGGCAAAATAAAGTAGTAGTTGCAGCAACAAAAATGAATCAGTTGGATAATGCTGCTTTGGTTGATTCGTATCCGTTTACATTGAATAAACAGAATGCACTGGAGATTATAAAAAATTATGACCTGGTGATTGATGGTACAGATAATTTTTCTGCTAAATACCTGATCAATGATGCCTGTGTATTATTGAATAAGCCATGGGTATATGGAGCAGTCTCGCGTTACCAGGGTCAGTTGTGTGTATTTAACCTGGCTGAACCGGATACTCCGGCAATCAATTACCGGGATCTTTTTCCGGTGGCGCCGGGTTCGGGTGAAATTAAAACCTGTGAAGAAACCGGTGTAATAGGGGTATTGCCCGGTATCATTGGAACTATGCAGGCAGCAGAAGCCATCAAGTTAATAACAGGTCTTGGAAAGTTGATCTATGGAAGATTGTTTAATTACGATCTGTTACGGGCCGGTAGTTACGAGATTGTGATTGCCAAACAAGACAATCCACTCATTATTGACCGGGATTTTTTTGAATCAATGAATTATGTGGAGGATTGCGTAATGGAAGCAGACGGTATTGAAGAAATAAACGTGGCTACCTTTAATAGTTTGAGAACAAATCCAAATGTATTTGTATTGGATGTGCGGGAAAGGCATGAATACCCTGCTATTGATTTTTCGGATGCACGGATTCCGATGTCGGAATTACAGGATTCTATTGCTAAATTACCTGAGAAAGAAATCTGTATTATTTGTCATCAGGGAATTCGAAGTGTATACGCGGCGCAGTTAATTAAATCGCAAAAAAATCTAAGGGTGTATAGTCTCAAAGGGGGATTAACAGCCTACTTTAAAGAAGCGTTATGATGAAAGAGAAAAAAGTGAGTACTATTTTTGTTGATGGCGCTATTCCCGCGCAAAAAATTGCTGACGATATTCAAAAACACGCCGGCAACAGGGATATTGGCGCCCATAGCATTTTTTTAGGCCAGGTTCGTGCTGATGAAAAAGAAGGAGCCCTGGTTACGGCTATAGACTATACCGCGTATGAAGCCATGGCTTTGGAGAAAATGATGGAAATACGGGAAGTTTTTTTTGCTAAATATGATCTCACCTGTATGCATGTTTACCATAGTTTGGGAACAGTTGCGGCGGGCGAAATCTGTTTATTTGTTTTTGTATCTTCCAAACACCGGAAAGCGGCTATGGAAGCCTGCGAAGAATTAGTAGAAGTGATCAAAAAAGAATTACCTGTCTGGGGAAAAGAAATTTATAACAAACAGGTTTCTGCCTGGAAAGAAAATAAGTAAATAAAATGGTCAATATTACCCATAAGTCCAATTCACTAAGAAAGGCGATTGCCAGCGCTGTGGTATTGGTATCTTCCGATAAAACCATACATGCGATTGAACATAAACTGGTTCCGAAGGGGGATGTGTTTGCTTTCGCGAAAGTTGCCGCTTTATTTGCCATTAAAAAAACCAGTGATATCATTCCTGATTGTCATCCCCTTCCGGTAGAATATGCTGATATCCGTTTTCAGATAAATGGGTTACAAATTGAAATAGAAGTGGAAGTGCATACCATTTACAAAACGGGTGTAGAAGTGGAAGCCATGCATGGCGCTTCTGTGGCCGCACTTACTTTGTATGATATGCTGAAACCCATTGATCCAACCATTGTAATACAAACGATCAGGTTAGTAGAAAAGAAAGGTGGAAAATCGTCGTACCCATTGAAGGAAGGCCGGTCTGTTCATGCCGCAGTGATTGTTTGTTCAGACACTGTGTTTCAGCAAAAAACCGGGGATAAGGCAGGATTGGCCGTGATAGAAAAATTAAAAACATATCAGGTAGATACCCTTCATTATGAAGTAATAGCTGATGAAGCTGCCTCTATTGTGGCGCAGGTTGAGGCAAATACGGACGGTAAGATTCAATTGCTTTTACTGGTAGGTGGAACAGGTGTTTCACCAAGAGATATTACACCCGATACTGTTCAACCACTGCTCAACAGAGAATTGACGGGCGTAATGGAAGCCGCCCGCAGGTATGGCCAGGAGAGAATGCCCTATGCCATGTTATCCAGGAGTGTGGCTGGATTTGTGAAGGATACGTTGGTGCTCACCCTGCCCGGTTCTACCTCCGGAGCGATAGAATACCTGGATGCCTTGTTCCCTCAAATATTACATGTGTTTGATGTAGCAAATGGGGAGAGGCATGGGGTGTAGAGGAATGTACGGCTTTCACCTGGGAATTAATCTTACGTTTTTAAATTAAATAACTCTTCAACCAATTCATATACCATGGTACACGGATTATGATTAGCATAATCCTGTCTGTTTGCTAAAGTAGATTTGTAATGACGGTACAGTTTACCATATACAGTGTCAAAGCCAAAAAAATAAATTCATTAATTTATTTTTTGCTAAGTCTTATTTTTCTTTTTCAGGTAATCAGACATTTTTGAGGCATTTGCTCTT
>CAYHTC010000005.1:0-22516 GCA_964359445.1 uncultured Sediminibacterium sp.
ATCGCCTGACGCAACACTGGATGCAGACAGGATGCAGGAAGAGAAAGATTACCTGAAGAAACTGAATGCCGGTGATACATTTTTTACGGCTCATGAAATGGCCACCATTACGGTACTGGCAGATATTATTATGCCTAAAGATGCGGTGAGCGGCTCTGCCTCGGAAGCTAAAGTGCCTGATTTTATTGAGTTCATCGCGAAAGATATGCCCTATCACCAGACACCGTTGCGTGGTGGATTACGCTGGCTGGATATGCAATCTTTTAAACTGTTTGATAAAGCTTTTGCTGATTGTGATGCCAAACAGCAAATTGAGCTGGTAGACCAGATCGCTTATCCTGAAAAAGCAAAGCCGGCCATGAAACAGGGTGTTGCTTTTTTTACTATGATGCGTAATTTAACTACAACCGGTTTCTATACCTCTGAAATGGGCGTAAAGGATCTGGGTTATGTGGGCAATGCCCCCAATCAATGGAACGGCGTACCGGATGATGTGTTGAAGCAATACGGAGTGGCGTATTCTGAAAGGGAATTGAAGGAGTGTGTGAGTTTTGAAAAATAATTAATTACGCTGAACGCTTTTTTCTTGCGTTCAGTATTTCGCATTCAGCATCATAGCCTAACTCACTCCCGCTCCCGGATTAATATCGGTTTCAGGATTAATAAAATGAAGTTTACCGTCTGCACTCTCTGCCATCAATATCATTCCATTGCTTTCGATGCCTCTCATTTTCCGGGGGGCCAGGTTTACAACTACGGTTACCTGTTTGCCAATAATTTCTTCAGGTTTAAAATGAAGCGCAATACCTGATACGATGGTTCTTGTTTCAAAACCAAGATCTACCTGCAGCTTTAATAATTTATCGGCTTTTTCTACTTTTTCTGCACTCACGATTTTTCCCACACGCAAATCGGTCCTCGCAAAATCATCGAATACAATTTCAGGTTTAACGGGTGTATCTTTTTTCTCTTCACCTGCTGACAGATTACTCTCTTCCATAGTATTTTTTTTATTCACGACAGACGTCTCACGATTCACGATAGCCGATTTTAATTTTTCAATTTGATACGTTATTTCCGCATCCTCAATTTTCCGGAACAACAATTCCGGTGCACGTAAGGAATAGCCTACACTCAGCAGTTTCATTTTCCCGGCATTTTCCCAGCCCAGCAATTTGTCTACCACTTTCATCAGGTAACACATTTTCCGGGCCGTAAACGGAAGGAAAGGATTTATGAGTATGGCAAGGTTGGCACATAACTGTAAACAGATATGAAGGGTATTATCTATAGATTGTTGCGCTTCAACAGTGGGCCTTCCATTGTCACCTGCCTGTTTCACTACAATCCAGGGTTCTTTTTTCTGCATGTACTGATTACCGGTTCGGGCAAGGTTCATTACCTCAAACATCGCATCGCGAAACTTATATTGTTCGAGCAGGGATGCTACTTTTTCTTTGGCTATTCTTATCTCGTCAATGGTAGATTTATCCAGGTCCGTTAAAGTATTGAGATGCAATGGTGGCACTTTACCATTGCATAGTTTATGCATTAACACCAGGGAGCGGTTTACAAAATTGCCAAATATGCTCACCAGCTCACTGTTATTGGCATCCTGAAAACCCTGCCAGGTAAATTCACTGTCTTTGGTTTCGGGTGCGATGAGTGTAAGGTAATAGCGCAATGCATCTGCCATCTGGCTGCCGCCATTTTCTTTATTAATGAAGTCATCTATATAATCCTGCATCTCCACTTTCCAACCGCGGCTGGTACTCATCTTATCGCCTTCCAGGTTCATGAATTCATTGGCCGGCACATTATCTGGTAAAATATTTCCATGCAGTTTCAGCATGATGGGGAAAATGATACAGTGAAAAACGATATTGTCTTTTCCGATAAAATGAACCAGTTTGGTATCCTTATCTTCCCAATACGGCCTCCAGTCTTTACCATTATTTTTCGCCCATTGTTTGGTAGCGCTGATATAACCGATGGGCGCATCAAACCACACATATAAAACCTTGCCTTTGCCGCCTTCTACTGAAGCAGGAAGCGAAACACCCCAATCCAGATCCCGGGTTACGGCACGTGGCAGTAAGCCGCCATCGATCCAGCTTTTACATTGACCAATCACCGTAGCTCTCCAGTCGTTGGCATGATCTTTCAGGATCCATTTACGTAAAAAATCTTCATGCCTGTTTAGTGGAAGGTACCAATGCCGGGTATTTTTTTTGATAGGCTTATTGCCGCTTAAAGTACTTACGGGATTGATCAATTCATCCGGACTCAGGCTTTTACCACAACGTTCACACTGATCGCCAAATGCATATTCAAAATGGCAGCTGGGGCAGGTTCCCTGAATGTATCTGTCTGCGAGAAAGCTATTGGCCTGCTCATCAAAATATTGTTCTGTTTCTTTAACCTCAATATCCCCGTTGTTATTCAGTTTTGTAAAAAATTCCTGAGCGGTTTCCTTATGCAGGGGATCGCTGGTGCGGTGATAAATATCAAAGTCAATGCCCATATCCTTAAAATTCTGCTCCATAATGGGGTGATACTTATCAATAATGGCCCTTGCCGTGGTTCCCTCTTTGGTGGCTTGTATGGGTATGGCTGTACCATGTTCATCACTGCCGCAAACAAATACTACATCCAGCTTTTTCGCTTTCAGGTATCTTACATAAATGTCTGCCGGTAAATAGGCGCCTGCCAGGTGGCCAATATGTTTTAATCCATTCGCATAAGGAAGAGCGGAAGTAATTAAATATCGTTTGGGTTGATTCATGATTTACTGTTCTTTAGTTCTTTGGGCATCTTTGTTGCACGCCTTAACCGGATGTTACAGTATCGCGTGGGGTTCGCCCGCATATATACCTTAACAGGGCAGCAGAGCGGTGCAAAAGTAAGCAAACAATCGAAGCTGGCAATAATTGGCCCCGGGCAAACAGGCAGCAGTGTTCAGACTCATGCGCACAACAGTTTTTATCATATAAATACTGTTCTGTAATATTGTCAGATGATTAAAATACCCCCGTACCTGAAAAAAGGAGACCTGATAGGTATTGTATGCCCTGCCGGGTATATGCCCAAAAAGAAAGCGGAAACCTGTATACGGGTTTTACAGGAATGGGGTTTTACAGTTAGGGTAGGGAAGAGTTTGGGTAATCAGTTTCATTATTTCTCCGGAACAGATGCAGAAAGATTAGCTGATCTGCAGGGTATGCTTGATGATGCTGAAGTGAAAGCTGTTTTGTTCGGAAGGGGCGGATATGGGATGAGCCGCATCATTGATCAACTTGATTTCAGTAAATTTAAAAAAAAACCAAAATGGCTGATAGGGTTTAGTGATATTACTGTTTTGCATGCACATGTTTATCGTCAACTGAAAATTGCCACCATGCATGCACCAATGGCGGCGGCTTTTAATGACGGGGAGCATACAAAAGAATATGTACAATCACTCCGTAAAGCCATCAGCGGAATTACATCAAATTATACCTGCGACGCCCATCCTTTTAACAGACCAGGAAAAGCGGAAGGCGAATTGATTGGGGGTAATCTTTCCCTGGTGGCGCATTTGATTGGTAGTATCTCCTCTTTTCAGACGAAAGGAAAAATTCTGTTCCTGGAAGATGTGGGTGAATATATTTATCATATAGACAGGATGCTGATCCAGCTAAAAAGAAGCGGTATGCTGGACCATTTGGCCGGATTGATGATTGGCGGATTTACAGAGATGAAAGATACTTCAATACCCTTTGGTACTGATGTGTTCTCTGTTATTCATTCACATATCAAAGACTACCATTACCCGGTATGTTTTGATTTTCCTGTGAGTCATGCAAAAAATAATTATGCACTAAAAGTAGGGGTACAGCACTTGCTAAAAGTATCTAAAGAGAAAGTAGTTCTAAAAGAAAATTTATTTCCAGGTGTTTTTTAATAAACGTAACCAGTTGCCATGCAGGATGTTTTCGCAATCTGAAAAGGAATAGCCTCTTTTCATGAGCAAGTCAGGCAGATTTTGCATATCAGCAATGGTCTCAAGATCATAAGGGCATTGTTCTTTTCCGAAGGCGCCATCCAGGTCAGTGCCGATACCAATGTGTAAGGTATTGCCGGCTATTTGGCAGATATGATCCATGTGATCAATTATTTTTTCGAGGTTGCATCCCATTAGTTTCGGGTCTGATACCCTGCGTTGCCATCCCGGAACCATCATCCATGCATCCAGCGAACCACCGATCACCGCTTTTTTTTGAATCAATATTTTAATCATGTCATCACTGAATTGCCGGTTATGATCAACCAGTGCACGACAGTTATTATGACTGGCCCAGATAGTTCCGTTAAAAATTTCCATCGCATCCCAAAATGCATCATCACATAAATGTGTGGCATCGAGGATCATATTCAGTTGTTCCATTTCTTTCAGCAAAGCCCTGCCCATAGTATTCAACCTGCCTGTGGCATCTGTTCCATTGGCATACCTGCCTGGCCCGTAATGTGCAGGGCCTACCGCACGTAAACCGTATGCATGTGCACGGTGTAAATGATCGAGGGTAATTAATGAATCGGCGCCTTCCAGACTTAAGATATAGCCGATGGGTTTAGTATCCTGATTCGTTGTATCCTGCCAAAGGGCAACATGTTTGTTGAGGCTTTCTTTGTCTGTTATCTGAACCATTTCTCCCGCATCTTCCATGGCCCTGTACCATTGCAATTGTCCCTGTGTTTGTGCCCATGCCTGTTCGGGTGAATGCCAACCTTTCAGTGAACTGTCCTTATTTACAAAACGTGCTATTTGTGTGGCCACTACCAGTCCGATATTTCCTTTTCGTAATTCCGGAAAGGAAACGGTGCCTTTTGCCCTGTCTGGCTTGTCTGTCATGCTTTCTTCTCTTTGCCTGATTTCATGAACAGGTAAACGGAGGTCACGGTTCCATTCCATGGCATTCATGCTGAGGTCGAGGTGGGCGTCAATGATGAACATAAATAAATGTTTTTTTCCGCGTTTAGATGGAAATTTTCCGGGCCCGGGCAATTACTCTCCAGTTGTCAACCACTTCATTATTTTCTATAATAACGGCTGTATCATAGAGTGCAACAGTCGGACAAATATGAACCGGTACCCCATACAATACATCACCCGGTTTCCAATTTGTTTTGCCCGGGAACTTTAGTACCAGATGCTCTTCGCTTTGTGAAATGGGCGTAGCATCGGGTGCATTCAAAAAATGTACACGGGGTAATGGATTTTCTGCCGCTACAGATTTGTGGCCCAGGTCAGTACAAACCGTTTGTTCATCTATCACAGAAATAATTCTGGTGATAACCAATGCCGCGTACTCAAAGGGTTCATCCGGTACAAGGTGTTTATAGCCCCAGTCCCAAAAAACAAAAGTGCCCGGACTGTATTGAACCCCTTTGCGTTTGGTATGTGTTGGAAAAGAGGGAGAACCGCCAATTACTATTTGCAGGTTTTCCGGAGAAACCGCTGCTATCTCTTTGATTACTTGCGTTACCCTGGCAAAAGCATCATCTGAATGCTGGTTTCTCAGTTTCAGATCGGTATCCCGTATATGACCATCATAGGCATGTAATCCAATAATATGTAAACCTGATAAAGATTGACATGCTTTATATAATGCCAATGCTTTTTCCGGAAGAATACCTGAACGGTTCATACCTATATTGAGATCAATGAATGTATTTACTATGAGCTGATGTGAAGCAAATAATTCAGAAAGGATAGAAGCGGTATGCGGGTTATCAATAATATAGGAGAAACGGGTATCCGGAAAATTCATCACCAGTTGTAAAAGCCTGTCTGCCTTGGGCCCAACCGGTTGATATGCCAGTAAAACATCCGGGGCATCAATTTCTGCCAGCATTTCCGCTTCGGCAATGGTGGCACATTTAAATTTATTGATGCCCGCCTGTAACAGTAGAGAACAAACTTCAGCCATTTTATTAGTCTTCACATGTGGCCTTACATTTTCCGCACTACCTGCCATTGCTATCAGGTGGTTAATGTTTTCTTTTACTCTCTGCGGATAAATGATGAGCGAGGGGGAGTCTGTTTTTTCTATATTTTTTATGTGGTACCAGTCCATATTAATGTATTAAAAATTAAAAGTGAATAATTTTTTCACATTTCACATTTCACATATCTTCATTCAGTTCAAACATTGCTTCAATTTCCACAGGTATATTATCAGGCAAGGACCCCATGCCAACAGCGCTTCTTACCCCGATGCCGTTATCATTGCCCCATATTGCCGCGAATAATTCACTACAGCCATTGATTACAAAAGGATGCGATTCAAAATCGGGTGTGCAGTTTACCATGCCCAATACTTTGATAACCCTTTTCACTTTGTTGAGTGAGCCGAGATTTTTTTTCAGCGTAGACAATATGGCCAAACCCACCTGTTGGGCCGCTAATTTGCCTTCATCCATAGTCATGGTTTCTCCAATTCTGCCAATGACCAGGCTGCCATCTTCCTTAACTGTTCCATGGCCGGAAACCAGGCAATGATTGCCATCAATCAATAAAGGTTTGTACACACCCAGTGGTTTTGGGGCAGGTGGTAATGCGAGGCCAAGTTTTGCAAAATTTTCTTCAGGGGTCATACAATAAAAATAAAAGTTATAAAAAGTAGTTGATGATAAAAACGCCTATTAATCCTACAACAGAAACGATGGTTTCCATGATGCTCCAGGTTTTGATGGTTTCTTTAACAGTGAGATTAAAATATTCTTTGAACATCCAGAATCCCGGATCGTTCACATGCGAGAACATCAGACTACCTGCTCCTGTGGCCAGTACCATCAGGCTGGGATTTACGCCGGAGCTGGCAATCATGGGCGCCACAATGCCTGCTGTTGTTAATCCTGCCACTGTAGCCGATCCGATACTAACTCTTATAATAGCGCTGATACCCCAGGCCAGCAGCAATGGGTGCAAGGAAAGATTTGTTAATGGTTGAATCAATTCATCGCTGATTCCGGAATCCATTAAAATTTGTTTTAAAGCGCCGGCCCCTGCAATAATGAGCAGGATAGGTGAAATATCTTTAACAGCATCACCCATTGGGGTCATGATTGTTTTAATTTTTTTTCCCTGTTTGATACCCAATGTATAGACCGCTATCAATAAAGAAAGTAACATGGCAACAGACGGTTCACCCAGAATATGTATGATGGCGGTAAACGTATTTTTTTGGGGTATCGTAATCTTTACAATCGTATCTGCCGCAATAAACAGTACGGGCAGGAATGCAGCCAATAAACTGGATAGCATGCCCGGTTGTTTATCTTCCGGTACCGTTTGATTGGTAAATACAGCGAGTGGTTTGGATGTATATTTTTTTAGTGTAACAGAGAATACGGGACCGGCAATAATAATGGCCGGTATCACTATCATCATGCCATAGAGCAGTGTGATACCCATATCTGCATGAAACTGTTCAGACAAAGCCACGGGCGATGGATGCGGAGGCAGGTAGCCATGCGTTACAGACAGTGCGGCAAGTGCGGGCAAACCCAGATAAACGGCGGGCAGTTTATATTTATCGGCCACCGCAATTATCAGGGGAACCAACAATACAAAACCCACCCCATAAAATAAAGGGATACCAACAATAAAAGCCGTGAGTACTAAAGCCCATTGAATATGCCTGATGCCAAATGCACGGATTAGTCCGGAGGCAATTTTATTAGCGGCCCCACTGTCGGCAACTAATTTTCCCAGCATGGCGCCTGTACAAAGTATGATCAGCAAAGAGCCCATCAGATCACCAATCCCTTTTTGAACAGAGCCGATGATCTTACCCACTTCCATTCCCCTGCTTAAACCGGTAAGAATACAAACAATGAGGAAAGCAATAAACGGATGCAGTTTTATGGCGGTAATCAGTATTACCAATAATAATACAGCAAGCAGGAGGATGATCATGGTCATGGTTCAAAAGTGTTAGGCAATAAAGATAAAAGAAAAAGCCACCTCAAATGAGATGGCTTTATATATAATTACTGTTATTCGGTTTTATGCTTTTGCCGGAATTTCCTGGGCAGGGTGTTGTTTAGGCATGGCATCTTCCGCATTTACCCCCAGCGCCTGGGCCACAGCCATTCCAAAGCCGATATCGGCGCGGAAAAAATGGCAAAGCTGCCGGTTAATGATCTCTGTTTTTTTGGGCCCTGTAATACCACTCATGGCTCCTGCAATATTGCTGACCAGGTTTTTCTTATCCTGTGTACTCAATACTTCTCTGTAAAAAATGCCGGGTTGTGAAAAATGGTCGTTTTCGCCTTCCGCATTCCTGTCGAACCATCCTGCTATGAATGAGTCCATCTGCCAGTCGGGTTGTTTGTATGCTTCATCTGCCACAATATTGTCAAAACTATTCGGGAAATAGTTAGGGTTGCTGCCTCCGTTGTCATCTACACGCATCTGGCCATCTCTTTGGTAATTATTTACCGCATAAGGACAACGGTTCACCGGTATCTGTTCATAGTTGGCGCCCAAACGGTGACGGTGTGCATCGGGATAAGAAAGTAAACGTCCCTGTAACATTTTATCAGGTGAATAACTGATCCCGTCTACTACGTGAGCAGGTGCAAAGGCGGCTTGCTCAATAGAAGCGAAATAGTTTTTTGGATTCTCATTAAGTTCCATCACACCCAGATCAATCAATGGAAAATCTTTATGGCTCCATACTTTGGTCAGATCGAATGGATTGTACCTGTATGTTTTCGCTTCTTCTTCTGTCATGATCTGCACTTTCACGTTCCATTTTGGAAAATCACCCCTGTCAATGGCTTCAACCAGATCGCGCTGGGAGAAATCCATATCCACTGATTTCATGTGTGCCGCTTCATCATTACTGAAGTTTTTGATACCCTGTGCCGTTTTGAAATGAAATTTTACCCAGTGGCGTTCATTTTGGGCATTGATAAAGCTGAATGTGTGACTGCCATATCCGTTCATATGACGGTAGCCATGGGGGGTACCCCTGTCGCTCATGAGGAACATTACCTGGTGCAGGCTTTCCGGATTCAGGCTCCAGTAATCCCACATCATGGTTGGACTCTTGCAGTTGGTGTAGGGGTCTCTTTTCTGGGTATGAATAAAATCGCCGAATTTTTTCGGGTCCTTGATAAAGAAAACAGGGGTGTTATTACCTACCAGATCCCAGTTGCCCTCTTCGGTATAAAATTTCAGGGCAAAACCCCGCGGGTCCCTTTCCGTATCTGCACTCCCTTTTTCTCCACCCACGGTAGAGAAGCGGGCGAGTACTTTGGTTTGTTTGCCTACCTGGTTAAAAATTTTAGCCCTGGTATATTTGCTGATGTCGCTGGTAACGGTAAAAGTACCAAAAGCGCCGGATCCTTTGGCATGTACCACTCTTTCGGGGATACGCTCCCGGTTAAAACTGGCCATTTTTTCGTGAAGAATATAGTCCTGCAGCAGTAAGGGGCCGCGCTGGCCAATACTTTGGGTGTCTTCGTTGTAATAAAACGGACTGCCTGAGGCGGTCGTTAATTTTTTGTTCTCACTCATATAACGGGCTTTAAAGATTAATAAAGATGGGTAAATATGATTCATTTTACATTATCAATCAAATCGATTAAATTTATACTCTCATAGATAATATCTATAAACATGACTTTTGTACAGTTACAATACATCATTGCCGTAGATACCTACCGTCATTTTGCTTCAGCGGCCAAACATTGTTTTGTAACCCAGCCTACCTTAAGTATGCAGATACATAAGGCCGAAGAATAATTGGGTGTCAAAATATTTGAGAGGAGCAAACAACCCGTGATAGCAACAGAACTGGGCGCTTAACTGATTGAACATGCAAGAAAAATCATGTCGGAAAAAAATATGCTGGATGAACTTGTTCAGCACAGGAAAGGTATGATCACGGGTGAATTAAAAGTGGCTATCATCCCTACACTGGCGCCTTACCTGCTTCCCTTGTTTGTACAGCGGTTTACGAAAAAATATCCTTTGGTACGATTGGTAGTTAATGAATTAACTACCGCGTTGGTGCTTACCCATCTGCGCTCCGGTCGTATTGATATGGGTATACTGGCTACACCCTTACAGGAACCCGGCATTAAAGAAGAGGTTCTTTTTTATGAAGAACTGCTGGCTTATGTTTCTAAAAAAAATGCCGCCTTTAAAAAATCCTATATGCTTCCGCAAGACATTGATCCGGATAAATTATGGTTACTCGAAGAAGGGCATTGCTTCAGGAGCCAGATCGTTAATTTATGCGAACTTCGAAAAGCCAGTCGTGAATCCGGCTACTTTGAATATGAAGCAGGCAGCATCGAAACGCTCCGCAGAATGGTGGATACGAATGACGGCATTACTATTTTACCTGAACTATCCACCATAGGGATGTCGCAGAAACAACTTGGTCAGGTTCGTTATTTTAAAAAACCGGCACCTATGCGCGAAGTGAGTATTGTGGTACACCGCGACTTTGTTAAGAAAAAACTGATTGAAATATTAAAGAATGAGATCATCGCTTCCATTCCTCCAAAGGTTCTTGCTAACAAGAATAAATACGTAATACCTGTGTTATAAATACCTAACGCCGCAGTTTTGAAAATGACTTACTTGCAGGAGAAATACCATTGGTCATGAAATGCATGTTAACCGTTTGTTTACTTGGTTTCTCAGTTATTGCAATTGCACAAAACCCATACCAGCGGCTCTTATTAAGGCAGAATAACATCCTCCCGGTTAACCATGTGCAGCAAGCTCCATTGTTTTTATGGGGTATTGATTCCTGCAGGCGCTATTATTTCTCTCATTTTACCGGGTTCGACAGCCTGCTGGTCATCGCAAGGCGATATGGTGATACGGCCAAATACCTGCGTGTTTATTTTTCGTTTGTCATTGATCAGTATGGACTGCTTTCGGATGCGCATTTTGTACGTATTGCCTCAACCCGTTACGCGAAGAGTGCCGGCGCTAAAACGGTTACATGGCTAAACAGGGAGCTACTGTATTTTGAAGAGGCAATAGGGCTAATGCTTGGAGGAATGGGTTTCTGGCGGCCCGCTTTACAGAACGGCATTCCCGTAAGCTGCAGAAGGGAAGATTATTTTCAGTTTTGGGTGGGATTGAAACTTGCCGGCAATTGATTTTTAGAAATCGTGGCCTCTGAAAGACTTTGTGAGAAAAACAGCAGTATAAAAGAGGATAGTAATTTTCAGAGATGCAGCAGGCTGTCTAATTTTTTTTGCATCAGGAGAAAATCATTCAGGTTTTTGTGTGAGCCACCTTCGATGGTAATGAATTCATCAGTGGCTTTTAGATTTTTCCGTAACCCTTTGGCATTGAAGTAGGGGATCACAACATCAGATGTACCGTGGAAAATGCTGATGGGCGCGGTTACCTTGCTAAGGTATTGATGTGTGGGTAGCTTATATTTCAGCAGCATTTCAAGCGGGTACATCCAGCATACAAGCCTGGTGAGGGATGTAATACTATAGTACGGTGTTTCCAGAATCAACCGCCTGCAATCACGGATAGACGCCAATTGCGCGGCAATACCCGTACCTAACGATTTTCCATAAATAGTAATCTGTTCCGGCTGGTATTGTATGCGGGCCATTTTATATACCTGCAGCGCTTCATCATACAGGATCTGTTCAGATAGCTTGCCGGTTGATTTACCAAAACCGGGATAATCAGGCATCCATACTTCATATCCGTTTCGGGTAAAATTTTCTGCAAATACAGCATAGTGGTTCACATTTTCTCTGTTCCCGTGCAAATAAATCACCAGGCCTTTTTTTAGGGTATCAGGAACAGTAAACCTCACCATATTAAACTTTGTCCGGGCATCCCACTCAATTGTCTGTTCAGTAAAAGCCTGTGAAAAATGAAAGGAACTATCCTGACTGATAGCTTTTGGATGAAATAATAATTTTTCCTGCAAGTAATAAAGACTGATACCTGTTAAACAGTAAATAACAATGATGATTTTGAGCCAGCGGAAAATTTTCTTTCTGTTTTTCACAGGGGCAAAGGTAAGTGTGA
The DNA here is from genome assembly GCA_964359445.1 of uncultured Sediminibacterium sp. Taxonomy (GTDB): domain Bacteria; phylum Bacteroidota; class Bacteroidia; order Chitinophagales; family Chitinophagaceae; genus Sediminibacterium. Next base: position 12,074 of record CAYHTC010000005.1, read on the forward strand.
ATGTTTAGTACTTTAAAATATCCCGGATGAAGTTATGGTATTCATTAAAGGAAGACAGGTTATTATGCCCTCCACCATGGATACGGATAAGTGTAATCTTATGGGGATTGATCTTTTGCAGGTTCTCACTATGTTTAATAGGTATCAGCCGGTCGCGGGTTCCATGGATGATGTACGTATGGCAGTTTACCCTGCTTATCCAGCGGTCTGTTCTCAGGTGATACCGCAGAAACCAGCGATGCGGAAGAAAAGGGGTAAACCTTTCCATCAGTTTGATAAAGCTGAAATAGGGTGCATCTAATATCAGGTAGCGGGGCATATTGTCTGCCGCAATTTTAGTGGCAAAACCACTGCCAAGACTGCGGCCATACACCAGTATATGGTGTTCCGCATATTTTTCGTTGAGTTTTTTGTAAACAAATTGCATATCGGCCAGCATTTCTTTCTCGCTTCTTTTACCGGTACTTTTTCCAAAACCGCGGTAGTCTACCAATACTACATCATACCCATACCGGTAAAAATCTTTGGCATATTTTGCCCAACCTTTAATGCTTCTCGAATTGCCGTGAAAATATAAAATAAGACCCTTGGGGTCTGTACAATAAAAATGCAGACCGTTAATGCTTATGCCCGGGGCAACCTTAAAAAACAGTTCTTCAAAGGGCGCATCATATTTGTATTCAAAATTCTGCGGTAATTTTTCAGGCTTGAATATGAATCGTTCCTGCACAAAATAAACGAGAGCTGCCAGTAGCAGGTAGCCGGTAATGATATAGAAAACAATTGAAAGCAAGAGGCAGGTTTTAGTTTCCTAAGTTCTGCTTTTTAATTCATAAAAAACAGGAATGATCCTGCCTGATGGGCATGAATCCTCTAGAAATCAACTTCATTTTCCAATTCGCTTCCATCATGAAAAACCCTTCTCAGGTTGAATTTGGCAACAGGCGCCACGATCAATGGAAATTTTTCGATCGTTACATTACTGGGGTCAAGCCCAAAACCCCTTTCCTCGCCCAGACTGATTTCTTTGAGCCAGAAATATAGTTTCATTACGATTCTTTCAAAGAAAGGCAATTCGTTATCCTGGCTAAGGTATTTTTCCAGTACAATAAACTGGAAATCACCAACCACATTATTTTTTTCAAGACTTTCGTAACGGCTGGTGATATTCACTTCCTTATTATTCACCAGTTCTTCCACCACTTTTCTGAACATCAGGTTAATGCGTTGCTCCACCCGGAAGCCAACCCTGAATTCCACCCGTATAATATCATTGGGAATAATATGTTCTACTATATACTCGCAGGTATAGGGATCATCAAGTACATCCACATGTACAAACCAATAAATATCTGCGCGTTTGGGTTTTTTATTTAGTATGGAGTAAATGATCTTATGCTCAATTTCCTTTGGATTATTGGCGCTTGTCATATACACCAGGTGCGTAGCATATTTTGTGATTGATTTGTCGTTGCTCAATTCCTGGATCATTGGTATATAATGTTCCATTCGTACAAATTCCACATAACGGTTCTTGATTTTGCGGCTGCGGAACCAGACATACATAACCGCGAATAAGCCACCGCCAACAATTAATGTTACATAACCGCCATGCAGGAATTTTTCCAGATTGGCAATAAGGAAAGAAGCTTCAATAGCGAGGTAAACAATCAGGTATAGATAGATCCATACAGACTTTGTTCTTCGGCTTACCAGAAAGTTGGCAAAGAGAAGGGAGGTACTGATCATGCACAAGGTTATAGCCAGCCCATAGGCGGCGCCCATATTGGATGATTTTTGAAAGAACAAAACAATGCCCACACAACCAATAAACAATAAAAGGCTGATGCCCGGAATATATAACTGCCCTTTTTCTTCTGTTGGATAATTGATTTTCATTTTGGGCCAGAGGTTCAGGCGCATGGCCTCACTGATGAGTGTGAAAGAACCTGAAATCAATGCCTGGCTCGCAATAATAGCAGCCGTAGTAGCTATGATAATACCCACCAGTTTGAACCACTGGGGCATGGTTCCGATAAAAGGGTTAAACCCATCTGCCATCACTTGCGGGGGGATGATTTCTCCCTGGTGATTGGCCAATAACCAGGCACCCTGTCCGAGGTAATTCAATATAAGGCAGGTTTTCACAAATATCCATGATACACGGATATTCGACCGGCCACAGTGGCCAAGATCACTATATAGCGCCTCTGCACCCGTTGTACACAGGAAAACAGCGCCCAGTAACCAGAAGCCCTTTGGATATTTAGTTAGTAATTCAATGGCATAATGCGGGCTCAATGCTTTGAAAACATTAACATCATCCATTAAATGCGAAATGCCCAGAATGGCAAGCATGGCAAACCAGATACCCATTATCGGACCGAACATCTTTCCAATGGAGGCTGTGCCAAACTGCTGCATAAAAAACAACAGACTAATAATACCGATTACAATGGTAACTATGGTACTTTGCTGGATAGATTTAAAAGAAGGAATCTGGCGTAAGCCTTCAATAGCTGATGTTATCGAAATAGGCGGGGTTATGATGCCATCTGCCAGAAGGGCCGCACCTCCAATCATTGCCGGTACAACCAGCCATCTCCGGCGCCTGCGAACCAGGGCATACAGGCTGAATATGCCCCCTTCTCCCTTATTATCGGCCTTTAGTGTAAGTATAACGTATTTGACAGTAGTTTGGAGGGTAAGCGTCCAGATAATACAGGATAAGGATCCGAGAATTAACTCTTCGGTAATCGCCCTGCCCGTTATGATTTCATTTAAAACATACAGGGGCGAGGTACCGATGTCTCCGTAAATGATTCCCAAAGCGATGATCAGACCGGCAGAGGTAACCTTATTGAAATTCTTACTCACAAAGAGGGTATTACGATTAAGCGGAAAAATATCAGAACAAATGTATAGGTAAAATCAATCTCTCCTTCTAAATATTACATTGGCAGGGGTTTGTTCTACTTTTACCGTTAATTTAGGTATCGGTAACACGCAGTTCCCTTACATTTGAGCTATAAATCCTGACCAGGAAATGAAAAGAAAAGTACCTGTATTAATAGCCTGCTTCCTGCATGCCTGTATAATGCTTTCTGCCCAAAAAATCATTTATTCAGAACCTGACCGTGATGACCCCCGCTTACTGAATTTTGAGGTGTTGGGCAAAGTAAACGGGAAGGTACTGGTGTATAAAAGCTATCGTGACCAGCATTACATTGTTAGTTTTGATACTGATATGAAACCTGTGGAAAAGACCCGGTTAGACTTTATTAATTACCGGGTATTAAGTACTGATTTTATACAGTATGCCGGTTATGTATACATGATTTACCAGTATCAGAAAAAAAGCAGCATATTTTGTATGGCTGTAAAACTGGACGCACTGGGCAAAAAAACAGGCGGGCCTGTTTTGCTCGATTCTACAGATAATATGAATTATACATCGGCGTCGGGCAACAAAATTTATTCTTTCATCAACAGCGAGGATAAACAGCAAATCATGGTATTTAAGATAAATACCAGAAACGATAAAGTTCATGTACTTACTACCTGTCTTTTTAATAAAGACCTCTCCTTACAGAAGAAATCACGGCTGAATATCAGTATGCCGCAAAGGAATGATTTTTTATCAGAGTTTACACTGGACAACGATGGCGATCTTGTTTGCGTAAGGGCCTCGGGTACTTCTTCGAATGATAATATTAATAAAATCAGCCTGATAACCAAACCCGCTTTGTCTGACAATTATACAAGTACTGACCTGAAACTCAATAATATTTATCTGGATGATATCAGTATCAAGACGGATAATCTGAATAAACATTACCTGATCACTTCTTTTGTAAGTAAAAGCAGGAGGGGTAATATAGAGGGGCTTTATTACACCCTTTGGGATAAACAACAAAACAAGGAAATACTCAATGCCACAACTGTATTTTCTGATGAGTTTCGGGAAGATGCGAAAGGTGACGGCAGTCTCAAAATGGCATTCAATGATTTTTTTCTGAAAAATATCATCCTGCGTAAAGATGGCGGATTCATTATTATTTCCGAATCCGCTTATACCAGTTCAAGAGGTAATACCCTCAACCGCTGGGATTATTTATACGGGTCGCCTTACTGGTCGCCGGTAGATTATTATACATGGAACAGCCCTGTTGGCTATTATCCCTGGTGGCGCTCAAACATGTACAATAACGCCAATACACTCACAAGGTATTTTGCTGATAATATTGCTGTTATTTCCTTCGCGCCTAATGGCAAAATGGAATGGAGTAATGTTTTACGAAAATCGCAGTATGATGATAATACAGATAATTATATTGGATTTGGCGTATTCAATACCGGGGAAAAGCTTCGTTTTATTTTTAATGTGCAGGAAAAAAGGGACATGATCCTGACTGACCAGGGTATGCTGCCATCGGGCCAGGTAGACAGGAATCCTACCTATAAGAACCTGGATAAAGGGTATGATTTTATGCCAAGGCATGCCAAACAGATTGGCGCCAGGCAGGCAATTGTTCCTTGCCAGTACCGTGGGTTTACCTGTTTTGCAAAAATTGAATTTTAATTATCCGCCCGTGGTTTTCCTTTTCAGAAATAAATCGATCATCAACATTTTCTTTCTTGTCATTCTCAGCATTGGCATACACCTGCATTTTTTTTGGCATGCGCCACAGGTAGTCTATCATACTAATGACGGCGTATTTTCTTTTCTGCTCCGTAATTATGTAGCCGGCCAGTCGCAAACCCTGCTGTTTATTATTTATCATATGCTTGTGCTCATCCAGGCTATTCGTCTGAATATGGTATTGAATGATCTCAGGCTGTTTCATCAGAACAATTTTATCACTGCAATGGTGTATGTTTTGCTATCAGGAATACTTATTCAATGGGGCAGTATTTCTCCGGCGCTGATGGCCAATTTTATGCTGATCTGGTTATTCATCAAATTAAGTCGCCTCTATAATCACCCTTCACCCAAAACCCTGCTTTTTAATATCGGGTTAATTATCGGGCTATCGGTTGTTTGCTATCATCCAACTGCCATACTGATATTAATGGTACTGTTTGCCCTCGCAGTTGTAAGACCATTCAGTCTGGCAGAGTGGTTAGTGTTACTGATGGGGGCGCTGGTACCCTATTATTTCCTTTTTTCCTGGTTATTTATTACCGATCAGCCATTGCTTTTCTTCTCCTTTTTGCCTTCCCTGCAATGGAACCTGCCTGCAGCTCAATGGGATATACAGTTGGTAGCCGGCTTATCTCTTTTGGCAATACTACTGCTCACAGGGTTATATTATTGGGAATCTTCTGTTAATAGGATGATCATACAAATAAGGAAGAATTGGGGGGTTATGATGGTTATGTTGATCATTTTATTGCCCATCCCTTTTATTTTTCTTAAAGCGGGTATGGAATCGGGGATCCTGAGCCTGGTTCCCCTCGGAGCATTTGCTTCAAATGCATTTTCAAATCCTAAAAAACTGTTATTGCCCAATATACTTTTCTGGCTGGCTATTGGCATTATCATCTTTAATAACTGGTGGATCCTCAAAAATTAGCCCGGCTTTAACGGGTGAGGCATTACCTTTGTCCCTTATCCGATTGATAGTTTTTAAGCATAAAAATTAAGATATGAAGTTTGGTGTTGTTGTATTTCCCGGGTCTAACTGCGACAGAGATATGCAGGATGCCCTTCAGCACGGCCTGGGTAAAGAAGTGATCATGCTTTGGCATAAAGACAAAGACCTTAGTATGTTCACTACAGATGATTGCATTGTTTTGCCTGGTGGCTTTTCTTATGGTGATTACCTCCGCTGCGGGGCCATTGCCCGTTTTAGCCCCATGATGCAAAGTGTGATAGAGTTTGCCAATAAGGGTGGTAAAGTATTGGGCGTATGCAATGGGTTTCAGATTCTCTGCGAAAGTGGCTTACTGCCCGGCATACTACTACAAAACGCCAACCAGCAATTTGTTTGTAAGAATGTATTTATAAAAAATGAAAATGGCAAGGCGCTTAAAATACCGGTTGCGCATGGCGAAGGCAGATACTACGCCGATGATGCTACTTTACAGGAATTAGAGGCCGGTGGGCAGGTCATATTCCGGTATTGTAACAAAGATGGCACGATTGATGCATCAGCTAACCCGAATGGAGCCCTCAGAAATATTGCCGGTATCAGGAATAAACAAAACAATGTGTTTGGAATGATGCCACATCCTGAACGGGCTTCTTCAGAAGCAATGGGCAACCTGGATGGAAGAAAAGTATTTGAATTATTGGGATTGAACTGATCCTTTATATAAAGTGTTTGTATTTGTACATGATAATTAAAAATAGCAGCGTTTTATGAAAAGAATATTTGCAACACTGGTATTGACTTTGATTACCGGCTTTGTGTTCAGCCAGGCGCCGAATCCTGTTGGCTGGACTTATGAGGCAAAGAAAATCACAGCCAACAATTACGAGATCATATTAACCGCCACAGTAGAACATCCCTGGCATATTTATTCACAGAATACAGCCAAAGGCGGCCCGGTTGCCACAGAAATCAGATTCAAACCCAACCCGCTGGTTATTGTAGGAAAGGGTAAGGCAAAAGAAATTGGAAAGCTTGAAAAAACAATGGATAATAATTTCGGCACAAAACCGATTGCGGTATCCTACTACAGTAATAAAGTAGTGTTTGTTCAATCCGTAAAACTGAAAGGCAATATCAAAACTAATGTGAGCGGCATTGTTGAATATATGGTTTGTGATGACAGCCGTTGCTTGCCTCCTGTAAAAAAATCTTTCGACCTGAAGCTTCAATAATACGGCAATGCAAATGAAGAAATTTACTTTTTTGTGTATTGCGGTTTTCCTGTGCCTGTTTGTTTCCGGGCAAACAGATAGTTTATTGAGATGGCAGGTACAGTCTAAAAAACTGGGTAACGGATTGTATGAACTGGTTGCGAAAACTACAGTTCCTGCCGGTTGGCATTTATATGGTATCAACACTGCGGAAGAGGGCCTGGAGTCTCCTAAGTTTATACCTGATTACGAAAAAGCATTGTTGCCTGATCCCGCTGTTTTTGATAAAGAACCACAAACCATTTCCGATCCGCTTTTTGCTAACAGGAAAATCAGGGTATTTACAGGAGCCATTTCGTTCAAACAACAGGTAAAGATTGATGGATTTATTCCTGCAATCTTAAAAGGGATCATTTCTGCTAATCTGGGTAAGTCGAATGAATTTCATCCCGCAGAACAAGTTTTTGAAGTAGCACTGGAAGGAGGTGAGGTGGTTTCCGGCGATTCAAAAAAAATTAAATTAACCTCTGTTAACCTGTCACATCCTGTTAGTGATTGCGGGAACAAAAATGTTATAGTGAGCAACGGTGCCTGGTCCGTTTTTCTGTTGGGTTTCCTGGGAGGGTTAATTGCACTGCTTACCCCATGTGTGTTTCCCATGATACCGGTAACGGTTTCTTTCTTTACAAAGAAAGCGTCTAACCGGAAACAGGCTATCAGAAATGGTACTTTATACGGGTTCTTTATCTTTCTGATTTATTTACTGGCCAGTGTACCCTTTCATATACTTGGCAATGTGCAACCGGAAATATTTAATAATATTTCTACCAACTCATGGCTCAATGTGATTTTCTTTGTTGTCTTTATCTTTTTTGCCTTTTCTTTCTTTGGCTATTTTGAAATAACACTCCCCGGCAATATTGCCAGTAAAGCAGATTCGAAAAGCGGGTTGGGTAGTATCCTCGGTATTTTTTTCATGGCAATTACACTGGCTATTGTTTCCTTTTCCTGCACAGGACCTATTTTAGGTTCCCTGTTAGTGGGATCATTAAGCGGTGGCGCCTGGCAGTTAACTTCGGGCCTGGCGGGGTTTGGACTGGCATTGGCATTGCCCTTCGCGTTGTTTGCCATTTTTCCTGACTGGTTGCAGTCATTACCAAAGTCTGGCGGCTGGCTGGATACGGTTAAAAAAGTACTGGCATTTTTAGAATTGGCCCTGGCTTTTAAATTCCTGTCCAATGCCGATCTTGTTATGCACTGGGGTTTATTAAAGCGTGAAGTATTTATCGGTATCTGGATTTTAATCGGCAGCGGCTTAACACTTTATTTATTTGGCGTATTAAGATTACCGCATGACCATAAAGGGATGAAGATAAGTACCGGCAGAAAAATTGCGGGTGCAATTGCGCTCCTTTTTACTTTGTATTTGCTGCCGGGTATAACACAAACCAAATATGCCAATCTGCGATTATTGAGCGGGTTTCCCCCGCCATTCAGTTATAGTATTTATGGCAAGGATAATATAGAGGGAAAGGGCCTGGAAGCCAATGTTATTAATGATTATTCGAAAGCATTGCAATTGGCAAAAGACCAAAACAAACCACTGCTGATTGATTTTACCGGTTGGGCCTGCGTGAACTGCCGTAAGATGGAAGAAAATGTATGGACAGATCCAATGGTATATACGTATATCAAAGAAAATTTTATACTGGTTTCTTTATACGTTGATGATAAAGAAAAATTACCTGTTGAACAAAGGTTTACCTATTCTTTTAAAGACGGTAATGCAAAAGACATCATCAGTATTGGTGATAAGTGGGCCACTTTTCAGACGGAAAATTTTGGACAATCAACCCAACCCCTGTATGTAATTCTGGATACCGGTGAAAGACTTATCAATAACCCGGCCGGGTATACGCCGGATGTAAAAGAATACCGGCAGTGGTTGCAATGTGGTAAAGAAACATTTGATCAGAATCAAAAATAAAATTACAGCGTAATCTGTTTTTCTGTTACCATCTTCCGTAAATTAATCAGGCCATAACGCATACGTCCCAGAGCCGTATTGATACTGCAATTGGTGATCAGCGCGATTTCTTTAAAACTCATATTGGCATAATGACGCAGTACAATAATTTCACGCTGTTCTTCAGGCAGAAGGTCGAGCATCATGCGTACACGTTCGTGGCTCTGACCCTGCATAAGTTTTGTGTCGGGTCCTTCTTCAAAAACCTGTAGTATTTCAAAAATGTCCTGGTTATCACTGGTTCGGATGGCAGGGCTGCGTTTTACCTTCCTGAAATAATCCACACAAAGATTATGGGCAATACGCAATGCCCAGGGAAGAAACTTGCCTTCTTCTGTATATCGCTTATTCTTCAGCGTATCTATGATTTTGATAAACACATCCTGAAACAGATCTTCGGCCAGGTAACTGTCTTTAACGAAAAAGAGTATTGAGGAGTATACCTTGTCCTTATACCGGTAGATAAGGGTTTCAAAGGCATTGGTATCGCCATCCTGAAAGGCCCGTATCAAATCAGTATCAGACGCCTGGTCCAATGTTCTCATAACAACTTTTTTGAGTAAAATTCTTCAAATTCAGGATGTCGATAGAACTTTTTCTTGAGTGTCTATGAACTAACTCATTATATTTCAGCAACAAATTATACATCTTTTCATATCAGTGCTTTTTTGTGGAAAAGATGGTTTTCAGGTGTTAAGGTTATACACATTTTCTTTCTAAGCTAAGGTTGCATATCCTCCCCCGGAAAAACTTGCTTAATAGCGCCTTATTCTAAACTTAACCGTCAATAATGTGTTTAATTTGCGCATAGTATGACAACGAAAACCAAGTCTCCTGCCATTCAGTCTCATATAGAAGATGCCGGTAACATCCTTGTTAAAGGCGCGCGTGTACACAATCTCAGGAATATAACCGTAAGCTTTCCCCGTAACAAACTGATAGTAGTTACAGGTGTTTCGGGCAGCGGAAAATCTTCTCTCACCATTGATACGCTCTTTGCAGAGGGCCAGCGGCGCTATGCTGAGAGTTTGAGCGCCTATGCCAGACAGTTTATGGCCAGGATGGTGAAGCCGGATGTGGATTATATTAAAGGGCTTTGTCCGGCTATTGCTATCGAACATAGAGTAATTACACGTACGCCACGGAGTACGGTGGGCAGTATGACGGAGATTTATGACTACCTGCGTTTACTGTTTGCCCGTGCGGGCAAAACAATATCACCCATCAGCGGTAAGGAAGTGAAAAAGGATGACGTGGCCGATGTACTGAGGGCCATCAGCAAAATGAAAGATGGAACCAAAGTAGTGATCATTGTTCCGTTTAAACAACATGCCAGCAGGGATACCCGGGAAGAGTTGAATATATTGATGCAGAAAGGATTTTCGAGAATGTACTGTAAGGAGCCAGGAGTTGGGCGTCTGGCGTCTGGCGTTATTATGAGGATTGAAGAACTGCTCGCATTACCCGATAAAGATTTAAAAAAACAACTCTGCATTCCAAATTACAGACTCCAAACTTCTAACTCCCCCCTCCCAACTCCCCCCTCCCAACTCCCAACTTTTGTTCTCATCGACCGCATAGTAACCAAAGCATTTGAAGAAGATGATCT
>CAYHTC010000006.1:0-20270 GCA_964359445.1 uncultured Sediminibacterium sp.
ACAAATCATCCCGGCGGGCGGGAAAGATGCATTAAATAACAGTATAGTAAACATTTTATAACATGACAACAGATCAGACAAAAGATACTAATACCCATTCTTCTTTAACAGCCGGTTCAAAAGTGGTACTGGGTTTTAGCGGCGGACTGGATACTTCTTACTGCGTAAAGTACCTGACCGATAACAAAGGCTATGAAGTGCATAGTGTGATCGTTAATACAGGTGGGTTTAGTGAGGAAGAATTGATTCAGGTAGAAAAGCATGCATATGCGCTCGGGGTAAAAACCCATACAACGGTTGATGCGGTGAAAAGTTATTACGATAGTATTATCAAATACCTGATCTACGGAAATGTATTGAAGAATAATACCTATCCGTTAAGCGTTAGCGCTGAAAGACTGAGCCAGGCATTGCATATTGCCGAACATGCCAAAAAAATGAATGCGGCAGCGGTGGTTCATGGCAGTACCGGTGCCGGTAACGACCAGGTAAGGTTTGATATGATATTTAATATCATGATACCGGGCATAGAAATTATTACACCGATACGTGATATGAAACTGAGCCGTGAAGAAGAAATTACTTATCTGAAAGCGAAAGGAGTGGCCATGAATTTTGAAAAAGCGGCTTACTCTGTCAACAAAGGTTTGTGGGGAACAAGCGTGGGAGGTAAAGAAACACTACAGTCGAAAGGCCTTTTACCCGAAGAGGCCTGGCCCACACAGGTTACCAAAACAGGTAGTGAAGAAGTGAAGTTGCATTTTAAAAAAGGAGCGTTAACCGGTATTAATGATCAAACATTTGATCATCCCACGAAAGCCATCCGGTACCTGCAAACCCTTGCCGGTCCTTATGGTGTAGGACGGGATATTCATGTGGGAGATACCATCATCGGCATCAAGGGTCGTGTAGGTTTTGAAGCAGCCGCACCCATGGTTATTTTGAAAGCACACCATGCATTGGAAAAACATGTATTAACCAAATGGCAATTAGGCTGGAAAGACCAGTTGGCTCAGTTCTACGGTAACTGGCTGCATGAAGGACAGATACTGGATCCCGTGATGCGTGATATTGAAGCATATCTGGAAAGCTCGCAGGCAAATGTAACCGGGGATGTATTTATACAATTACATCCTTACCGTTTCCTGGTAATCGGTATTGAATCCAGGTTCGATCTGATGAGTAGTCAATTCGGAAAATATGGTGAGATGAATACCGGCTGGAGTGGAGAAGATGTAAGAGGATTCTCTAAAATATTTGGTAACCAAACGGCAATCTATCATACTATTAAAGAGTCGAATAAATAGAAGGAAGGAAAATTGGTAAATTATGAACGAGGAAAACAATTCATATATTTCTGCTGATTCCCAATCAAGTTTGGAGAGTATCCGGGTTGGTATCATTGGCGGCGCCGGTTATACCGGCGGTGAGATGATCCGTTTATTGATCAATCACCCCACTGTATCTGTCTCTTTCATTCATAGTACCAGCCATGCCGGAAATCCGGTAAGTAAGATACATGCCGACCTTCTGGGCGAAACAGGACTTGTATTTACCGATCGGTTGCAAATTGATATAGATGTTTTGTTCCTCTGTGTTGGACATGGAGACGCTATTAAATTTTTATCGGCCGATAAAATACCGGATACGATTAAAGTAATTGACCTGTCGCAGGATTTTCGGCTTACTGCTAATTCGCGGATCGATAACCGGGTATTTGTGTATGGATTACCTGAGCTGAATAAAGAAGCTATCAAAACAGCCCAAAATATTGCAAACCCGGGATGTTTTGCTACAGCCATTCAATTGGGTTTATTGCCCCTGGCGAAAGCGGGTGTGTTGGGAGATGTATATACAACAGGCATTACAGGCTCAACCGGAGCAGGTCAGGGATTGGGCGCCACTTCTCATTTTAGCTGGCGGGCCAATAATATACAGGCATATAAATCTTTACAGCACCAGCACATCAACGAAATTCAGCAAAGTCTTACACAACTTCAGGGCAATGATGGCATGTGCGTAAATTTTGTTCCATGGAGGGGTGATTTTACACGGGGTATTTATGTTAGTTCCATTATAGATTGCGGCTTGCCCCTGGCAGAAATTAAACAGTTATATAAAACATACTACAGCGAACAACCGTTCACACTGGTAAGTGATTCAATGATTGATCTGAAACAGGTAGTCAATACCAATAAATGTTTATTGTTTATTGAAAAACAGGGCAACAAGATTGTTGTTCATTCAGCTATCGACAATTTATTAAAAGGCGCCTGTGGTCAGGCAGTGCAGAATATGAATTTGATATTTGGTTTTGATGAAAAATCGGGTTTGAAATTAAAAGCAAACTTTTTTTAAAACGCAAAACGCAAAACGCTTAATGCTCAACGCAAAACGCAGCGTTCGGCATTCAGCGTTCAGCGTTCGGCATTAAGCGTAAAAAATGAAACTCTTCGATGTCTATCCCCTCAATAACATCGCCATAACAAGCGCCAAAGGCTCTTATGTATGGGATGCAGATGGTGTACAGTATTTAGATATGTATGGCGGTCATGCGGTGATCAGTATCGGCCATACACACCCGCATTGGGTAAAGCGGATTGAAGACCAGTTGGAAAAAATTGCCTTTTATTCCAATTCGGTGATTATTCCCATTCAGCAGGAACTGGCTTCAAAACTGGGCAAACTCAGCGGTAAGGAAGACTACCAGTTATTCTTATGTAACAGTGGCGCCGAAGCGAATGAGAATGCTTTGAAACTGGCTTCTTTTTATAACGGACGAAAAAAGATCATAGCCTTTAAAAAATCTTTCCATGGCAGAACTTCCCTGGCAGTAGCCGCTACGGATAATCCTTCTATTGTAGCGCCTGTGAATGAAACGGACAATGTCATTTTTCTTCCCTTCAATGATGAAGCCGCTTTAAAGACCTGTTTTGCAGAACAGGGGAAAGAAATTGCTGCTGTGATCATTGAAGGGATACAAGGGGTAGGCGGCATTAATATTGCCAATACGTTATTCCTGCAACTGATCAGGCGATTGTGCGATGAAAGTGGCGCTGTATATATTGCGGATAGTGTGCAATGCGGTTATGGCAGAAGCGGCCGGTTTTTTGCACACGATATTGCCGGGAAAACTGCAGATATTTATACCATGGCAAAGGGCATGGGAAATGGTTTCCCGGTGGCGGGTATTTTAATTGCGCCACATATTCAACCGAAGCATGGGATGTTAGGTACCACATTTGGCGGTAACCAATTGGCCTGCGCCGCTGCATTGGCTGTTTTGGAAGTGATCGAAGAAGAAAAACTGATTACCCTTGCCAAAGAAAATGGAGAATACCTGATCAACAAACTAAAAGCGATCAATGTTTTAAAAAATGTACGTGGTCGCGGATTGATTATTGGTTTTGATGTTCCGGAAGACCTGAAAGACCTGAAGAAGAAATTATTATTCGATTTTAAAATATTTACCGGTGAAGCAAAACCGAATGTAATCCGTCTTTTGCCATCATTGGCAATAACCCGCAAACAAATTGATGATTTTCTCAATTCACTGGAAGAAGCGATTGAAGAGCTGAGTGAAGAAAGCTTAAAGCAGATGGAAAAGTAAAATGTTTTTTGAAAACGAGAGATTATAAAAAATGAAACAATTTATTTCCGTTCATGATGTAACTGATATCAATGCCCTGGCAGCCAAAGCGCTGGCATATAAGGCCAATCCATTCGCCGACAGGCAACTGGGCGCCGATAAACGCGTGGGTCTGTTATTCCTGAATCCGAGCCTGCGTACCCGTTTGAGTACACAGATAGCCGCCAAAAATTTAGGGATGGAAGCCATAGTATTCAATGTAGATAAGGAAGGCTGGGCATTGGAGTTTGAAGAAGGGGCCATTATGAGCGGCAATACCGTTGAACATGTAAAAGATGCAGCCCCTATCCTCGGACAATATTTTGATATCCTCTGTATGAGAACTTTTCCTTCATTAAAAAACAGGGAAGAAGATTACAGCGAAATGCTTATCAAACAATTTATTAAATATGCCGGCGTACCGGTAGTAAGCTTAGAGAGCGGCACACTGCATCCCCTGCAATCTTTAACAGATATCGTAACTATTAAAGAAAGTATGCTGCAATCACCCATCAAGGCTGGCACCAGACCCAAAATCGTACTCACCTGGGCTCCGCATATCAAACCCTTACCTCAATGCGTTGCCAATAGCTTTGCCCAGTGGATCAATGCATGGGGCGAAGCGGATTTTGTGATTACACACCCACATGAGTATGAACTGGCAGAACCCTTTACCAAAGGAGCCACTATTACACATGACCAGGATGCCGCATTAAAAGACGCTGATTTTGTTTACGTAAAAAACTGGAGTACTTACACGGATTATGGGAAAGTTTACGAGAACGATCCTGCGTGGATGTTAACTGAAGATAAATTAAGCGCTACCCGCTATGCAAAAGTTATGCATTGCCTTCCGGTAAGAAGAAATGTAGAGTTAAGTGATGAAGTACTTGACAGCGCACATAGCCTGGTAACGCAACAGGCAGGAAACAGGGTTTGGGCAGCACAGGCTGTATTGGCTGAAATATTGAGAACCAAATCATAAAGATCAAAATGGATACCTTGTATGTTATAAAGATCGGGGGTAATATCATTGATGATGAAGCCAGGCTTTCATCATTCCTCAGGTCTTTTGCATCCATTGAAGAAAAAAAAATATTAGTGCATGGCGGAGGCAAACTGGCCACTAAACTGGCCGCAGCCTTAGGCATTGAACAGCAGATGGCGGATGGAAAAAGGATTACAGATGCAGAAACACTCAGGATTGTTACCATGGTATATGCCGGGTATATCAATAAAAATATTGTGGCCCAATTACAGGCCAATGGTTGTAATGCGATTGGCTTGAGTGGAGCAGATGGGAACCTTATCAAAGCGCATAAAAGGATTCATCCCATTATTGATTATGGATTTGTGGGTGATATAGATAGTGTGAACGCCGGGCTGATACAAAATCTGCTGGAGAATGACATGACGGTGATAGCGGCGCCAATAACGCAGGATGGTAAGGGTCAATTATTAAATACCAATGCTGATACTATTGCGCAGGAGATAGCAAAGGCGCTGAGTAACACCTATCAGGTTCAGTTGATCTATTCATTTGAAAAGAATGGTGTTTTGCTGGATGTGAATGATGAGTATTCTGTTATTCCTGAGATAAATGCTGCATACTATCAGGAACTAAAAAAGAAGCAATTGATATTTGCAGGGATGCTGCCTAAACTGGATAATGCCTTTTCTGCATTGCAGAATGGAGTTAACAAAGTGATTATTGGTAAAGCGGAACAACTGGATCAATTGATGGCCGGTAAAGCGGGCACAACTATTGTATATGAATGAACAGTTGCAAAATATAGTTACAAATGATGCGGTAACCCTGCTAAAACAGCTTATAGCCATCCCTTCGTTTAGTAAGGAGGAAGACAGAACCGCTGCTTTGCTTGAAAATCATTTGCAATCAAAGGGAGTTTTTACTAAACGGTTCCTGAATAATATCTGGGCTACCAACCAATACTTTGATGAGAACAAACCTACATTGTTACTCAATTCACATCACGATACTGTAAAACCGAATAAAGCCTATACACTTGATCCTTTCACAGCCATTGAAAAAGAAGGTAAACTATTTGGATTAGGTAGTAATGATGCGGGTGGTTCATTGGTTGCACTGATGGCTGTATTCCTGTATTTCTATGAAAAAAAAGACCTCACTTATAACCTTATTTTTGCCGCAACTGCCGAAGAAGAGATATCCGGTAAGAATGGCATTGAGGTATTGTTGGCAGAATTGCCAAAGATCGAATGCGGCCTGGTAGGAGAACCTACCCAAATGCAGATGGCCATCGCGGAAAGGGGATTGTTAGTATTAGATATAACGGCAAAAGGCATCGCCGGCCATGCTGCCCGTGAAGAAGGAGAGAATGCGCTATATAAGGCCTTACCCGATATTGAATGGTTCAGAAATTACCGCTTTGAAAAAGTATCGCCCTTGCTTGGAGAGGTAAAAATGACCGTAACGGTTATTGAAACTGAAAATAAAGCACATAATGTAATACCCTCTCAATGCCGGTTTGTAGTAGATGTGCGGGTGAATGAATTGTATACATTTGAGGAGATTATCACAACTATTCAGTCGCATATACAAAGTGAGGTAACGCCCAGGAGCCTGCGGATGCGGTCAACGGCCATTTCTATGGAACACCCGCTTGTAAAGGCAGGACTGGCTCTTGATCGCAGCTATTACGGATCACCCACTACCAGCGATAAAGCATTGATGCCTTTTCCTACCTTAAAAATGGGACCAGGTGATAGTGCGAGAAGTCATACGGCAGATGAGTATTTATACATAGATGAAATAAGGGAAGGTATAGAATTGTATATTGAGCTATTAAAAAAAGTTATTGTTTAGTTCCGGTAACCGGAAACCAGTAACCCGAAACTATTTTTATGAAACTGTGGAGTAAAGAAAATACAGACACTTCTAAACAGGTAGAGAAATTTACCGTTGGCAAAGACAGGGAATTTGATTTGCTGCTGGCTCCTTTTGATGTGCTGGGTTCCATGGCACATGCAAAGATGCTGGCAACTGTTGGATTGTTAACAGTAGATGAAGCCGGTCAGATTATTGCCGAATTAAAAAAGATCTATCAGCTATCTCACGATTCACGGCTCACGATTGACGAAAACATTGAAGACATTCACTCACAGGTAGAACTGCTGCTCACAAAAAAACTCGGCGATACCGGCAAAAAAATCCACTCGGCCCGTAGCCGTAATGACCAGGTTTTGGTTGATGTAAAACTATTCCTGCGGAATGAAATAGAAGAACTGGTGCAGGCAGTACAACCCTTTTTTCAATTACTGCAGCAGCAAAGTGAAAAATATAAACAGCATCTGTTCCCGGGCTATACGCACTTGCAATTGGCAATGCCTTCATCATTCGGTTTATGGTTTGGAGCCTATGCGGAAAGTTTAGTTGATGATCTGATTACCCTGCAGGCCGCTTATGAAGTGGTTAATAAAAATCCTTTGGGTTCTGCTGCCGGTTATGGATCTTCCTTTCCTATTAACAGAACGCTGACCACACGATTACTTGGGTTTGCTGATCTTAATTATAATGTTGTTTATGCGCAGATGGGCCGTGGTAAAGCAGAACGTATTACATCAATGGCATTGGTTAATTTGGCCGATACCCTTGCCAAACTTAGTATGGATGCCTGTTTATACCTGAATCAGAATTTTGATTTTGTGGCGTTTCCCGCCAGCTTAACAACGGGATCAAGTATCATGCCGCATAAAAAAAATCCGGATGTATTTGAGCTCATCCGTTCGCATTGTAACGGCATAAAAGCATTGCCCAATGAAATATTGTTGATGACCACCAACCTTCCTTCCGGGTATCACCGCGATTTGCAGTTATTGAAAGAACATCTTTTTCCGGCTTTTCAAACACTAAAAGATTGCCTGGTAATGGCAGAATTAATGCTGTCAAATATTACCATAAAAGAGAATATTTTAGCAGATGAAAAATACAAATACCTTTTTAGCGTGGAAGAAGTGAATAAGCTGGTATTACAGGGAGTTCCTTTCCGCGATGCCTACAAACAGGTAGGTACTGCTATTGAAGAAGGCCGGTTTACACATATGGCCGGTGTACATCATGTTCATGAAGGCAGTATTGGAAACTTATGCAATGAGCATATACAGCAGATGATGCAAAAAATATTGGATAAATTTGCATTTGAAAAAGTGCATATTGCGCTTGATGCCTTATTAAAATAAACTCACAAATACAGTACAATGAACAAACCGGTCTTCATGATTATATTTGGCCTCCTGGCAACAGGCGGTTTTGCGCAGGTAAAAAAAACCGTCGGTACTACAAAACCGGCTATTAAATCAACTGTAAAGTTAGCAAGTCCTTTTAAAAATAATATTGACAGTATCAGTTACGCCGTTGGGTTACGCATTGCGCAAAGCCTGAAGGCGCAGGGGTTTGACAAAATTAATATGACCTTATTTAATAAGGCCATGGGTGATCTGAAACAAAACAGGTCCTCCCTTCTTTCTGATATGGCTATAAATGAGTGCATAAGCAAGTTTCAGCAGAAAGTGAATGCAATAAAAGAATCGGCCCGGCAAAAAGAAAATGCAACAAAATCTTTGGCAGCCAGGCAGGAAGGCCAGGCTTTTTTAGCGGGTAACGGTAAACGTGAAGGGGTGGTTACCCTGCCCAGTGGATTACAATATGAAGTAATCAAAACAGGAACAGATAATACCAAACCCACGCTTGCCAGTAAAGTAACCTGTCATTACACGGGAACGCTTATCAACGGAACCAAATTTGACAGTTCCGTAGACAGAGGTACACCGGCCAGTTTTTCGCTTGGAAATGTAATCAGGGGCTGGCAGGAAGCCTTGCAACTCATGACAGTTGGCAGCAAATGGAAATTATACATCCCCGCGGATATGGCTTATGGCGAAAATGGCCCGCCATCTATTGGCCCGGGCGCTACACTTTTATTTGATGTAGAGTTATTGGCTGTAGAGAATTAAGCCGGATATTCAGCTTTACCTCTCTACCTTTGCCTTTCCAAATTACATCAGGTATGAATGAAAAATTTGTAGGCCGCATAGGCGAAGAACTGGCAGAAATTCAAAACACCGGCCTGTTTAAGAAAGAACGGATTATTACCAGTGAACAGGGTACTGAAATTATGGTAAACGGAAAGAAAGTATTGAACTTCTGCGCCAATAATTATCTTGGCCTGTCCTCTCATCCCAAAGTGATAGAAGCTGCTCATAAAACAATCGATTCCCATGGGTATGGTATGAGTAGTGTTCGTTTTATTTGCGGCACACAGGACATTCATAAAGAACTGGAAAAAAAGATTGCCACATTCCTCGGAACAGAAGATACCATTTTATATGCAGCCGCATTTGACGCGAATGGTGGTGTGTTTGAGCCATTGTTTAATGAGCAGGATGCGATTATCAGTGATGCGCTGAACCATGCTTCTATCATTGATGGTGTTCGTTTATGTAAAGCCCGGCGTTTTCGGTATGAACATAATAATATGGATGATCTCGAATCCAAACTTAAGGAAACAGCTTCCTGCAGAAACCGTATCATTGTTACTGATGGGTCTTTCAGCATGGACGGAACTATTGCCAAACTCGATACTATCTGCGATCTGGCCGATCAATACGATGCCATTGTAATGATTGATGAATGTCATTCATCCGGTTTCCTGGGTAAAACAGGCCGCGGTACGCATGAATATCGTAATGTGATGGGAAGAATCGATATCATTACCGGTACCCTGGGAAAAGCCCTGGGTGGGGCAAGTGGTGGATTTACCTCAGGCAGAAAAGAAATCATTGAATTATTACGACAACGCAGCCGGCCATATCTGTTCTCCAATACCCTTGCCCCTGGTATTGTTGGCGCTTCCATTGCAGTGCTGGATATGCTAACCGAGACCACTGAACTGCGTGACCGGCTCGAATATAACACAACCTATTTTCGTAAAAAAATGACGGAAGCGGGGTTTGATATTAAACCCGGCGACCATCCCATTGTACCTATCATGTTATATGATGCTGTGGTGGCGCAGACTTTCGCAGCCAAATTGCTTGAAGAAGATATATATGTGATCGGTTTCTTTTTTCCGGTAGTTGCCAAAGGGCAGGCAAGGATCCGCGTTCAGTTAAGCGCCGCACATACAGAAGAACAACTGGATAAAGCCATTGCGGCATTTACGAAAGTGGGGAAGGAACTTGAGGTGTTGGCGATTAATAATTAAAAAGTAATAATTAAAAATTTAAGTGATGAAAGATTGGGCAATAACAACAGAGAGATGGGTTGCTTTATTACTGATTACGGGTACCTTTTTAATGATAGCTTGCTCACCCAATAATGTTAAGATCGATAACAGCCTGAAAACCTATTTTGATGAACAACAGGTAACAGGCAGTTTTGGTTTATTTGATAATGGTAGCGGTAAATTTGTTGTGTATAATCTTTCCCGGTTTAAAGACTCCGCTTATACGCCGGCTTCTACCTTTAAAATAGTGAATGCATTGATTGGCATTGAATCCGGCAGGATAGTAAACGAAAAAATGGTAATCAAATGGGATGGAGTGGTACGTAAATTTCCAAATGGAGATACCGCTGCTGCATGGAATAAGGACCTGACCATGGAAGAAGCTTTCAAAGTATCCGCTGTACCCTATTACCAGGAAATAGCCAGAAGAATAGGTAAAGATACTATGCAGCACTGGCTGGACAGCCTTAGTTATGGTAACCGTAAAATTGGAGAAAAACCGGATACTTTCTGGTTAGATAATACGCTTAAAATTACAGCCGATGAAGAACTGGGTCTGGTAAAGCGTTTATACTTTGGTCAATTACCCTTCCAGAAAAGAACACAGGAGATCGTCAAAAAAATAATGCTGCAGGAATCTAATGCCAATTACAAATTAAGTTATAAAATGGGTTGGGGGTTTACAGAAAATGGGAATGCCCTGGGATGGATCACAGGCTGGATAGAAGAAAATAACCACCCCTATTTTTTCGTGTTGAATGTGGAAGGGAAACCCGATACCCAAATGACAGCCCTGCGACTCAATTTATTGAAAGTCATTCTGAAACAACAAGGCTTTTTTGAAGGGAAACGTTAAGCATAACCGTTAGATTTGTACCACATTTACCAACTATGCAATTATATTGTAACTCACTTACACAATATAGCCGTTTGCTAACCAGAGAGGTGAAGGTTGGCGACCTGTTATTGGGCAATTTCAATCCTGTACGCCTGCAAACCATGACTACTACTGATACGATGGATACCATGGCCACTGTTGACCAGAGTATACGTTGCATTAAAGCGGGCGCCGAACTGGTTCGTATTACGGCGCCCAGTAAAAAAGAAGCTGAAAACTTACTTAATATTAAAAATGAATTACACAAAAGAGGATATTCAACGCCATTAGTGGCGGATATCCATTTTACACCCAATGCTGCTGAGATAGCAGCCAGGATAGTGGAAAAAGTGAGAGTGAATCCCGGGAATTATGTTGACAAGAAAAAATTTGAACAGATCAATTATACCGACCTGGAATACCTGGAAGAGATTGAACGGATACGTGAACGGTTCACACCATTGGTTACGATATGTAAAGAATATGGCACAGCCATGCGTATTGGCGCCAATCATGGCTCACTCAGCGATCGTATCATGAGTCGTTATGGTGATACACCTATGGGCATGGTAGAGAGTGCCATGGAGTTTTTGCGCATTGCCAGAGGAGAGAGCTACCACAATATTATGCTGAGCATGAAATCCAGTAACCCACAGGTAATGGTACAGGCTTACCGTTTACTGATTCAGCAAATGGATGCAGAGTTTGGAGAATCCTATCCACTGCATTTAGGCGTAACCGAAGCGGGCGATGGCGAAGATGGCAGGGTAAAAAGTGCAGTGGGTATTGGTACTTTATTGGAAGATGGTATCGGGGATACGGTAAGGGTTAGCTTAACCGAAGATCCTGAATTTGAAATACCCGTTTGCCGTGATTTGGTGAAAAGATATTCAGTAGCCGGCAGGAGGTCATCTGTTGTAAATATCCCTTCAATCGAAAAAATACCTTATAGCCCTTTTACCTACCAGCGAAGAGAAACATTTGCCATTACAAATATCGGGGCCAAACAGGCGCCGGTTGTGATTGCTGATTTGAGCAGGGTTTCAGCTATTACGCCAAAACAATTAGAAAGTATCGGTTACAAATATGATGAAGCTACTGATAAATGGACCATCAGCGATGCCGCTGCCGATTATGTTTTTACAGGGCACCAGTTACTCGGCTTCGCATTACCGGGTACATTGAAAGTGATTACTTACCCTGCTGCCTGGGCCAGTGCAGTTGATAAAGAAAAATATTTCCCCATTTATGATGCAGCCGGTTATCTGCAGGCTGAAGTAAAAAGTAGTGTATTGAATTTTGTGATGCTTGATTGTTTTAATGATGAAACCAGCATCAACGATTATACCGGTTTGGATGAACTGCCTAATGATAAAACAGTGGTACTCTGTGTAAGCAGTACTAACCAACATGCCATGCCTTCTGTACGCAGAATGTTTATGGAACTGATGAACAGAAAAATAAATAACCCCGCCATCCTGTTCACTGATAGTCATTGGCAAACTGCTGATGAACACCTGATTCATTATTCAACAGAATGCGGCGCCTTATTACTGGATGGATTCGGTGATGGAATCTGTTTAGGTATGACCAACGAAAGTTATCAGTCACAAATCAAGGGCTCACAGGATACCAGTGGCCGCAACTATGCCAGTAATGCCACCGTTGAGCAATTCATGAATGCTACTGCTTTTACCATTTTACAAGCCACAAGAACCAGAATATCCAAAACAGAGTATATCAGTTGCCCTAGTTGCGGCAGAACATTATTTGATCTGCAGGAAACAACTGCAAAGATCAGAAGCGTAACCAATCATTTGAAAGGGTTAAAAATCGCGATCATGGGTTGTATTGTGAATGGACCGGGAGAAATGGCAGATGCGGATTTTGGTTATGTAGGAAGCGGCATAGGCAAAATTACTTTGTACAAAGGTAAAGACATCATGAAAAGAAATATTGATAGTGAGATTGCAGTAGCAGAGCTGATTAATTTACTGAAAGAAAATGATGCATGGGTGGAACAACCCGATGCTATTATTAAATTTTAAATTCTCCTTCCGGAGAGTCAGATATGCAAACAGATTTTTTAGTAATCGGTTCAGGAATCGCGGGGTTAACCTATGCTTTGAAAACGGCCAAGGCTTTTCCTGATAAAAAAATAACCATCATTACTAAAACACAGGCAGATGAAACCAATACCAAGTATGCACAGGGTGGTATTGCGGGTGTGTGGGATGAAGAAAAAGACAGTTACCATAAGCATATAGAAGATACATTAATTGCGGGTGATGATCTGTGTAATGAAGCTATCGTTGAAATAGTGGTAAAAGAAGGCCCCGAACGTATCAAAGAAATCATTGGGTATGGCGCCAAATTTGATAAGGATGAAAAAGGCGAATACAGTTTGGGGAAAGAAGGCGGCCATAGCGAAAACAGAATCCTGCACCACAAAGATATTACCGGCAAAGAAATGGAAAGAGCATTGCTGGAAGAACTGGAGACGATTAAAAATATTGAACTCATCAATCACTGGTTTGTGATTGATATCATCACCCAGCACCATCTTGGGTATCTGGTTACCAAATCTACTTTGGATATTACCTGCTTTGGTGTGTATGTTTTGAATCTTCATAATCAACAGATAGAAAAGATCATTGCCAAAATAACTTTATTGGCAACCGGTGGTTGCGGGCAGGCATACCGGACCACTACCAACCCGGTGATTGCTACAGGAGATGGTGTGGCGATGGTATACAGGGCAAAGGGAAAGATTGAGAATATGGAGTTTATTCAATTTCATCCAACTGCTTTATATGAACCCGGTGTATCGCCTTCCTTCCTGATTACAGAAGCGGTACGGGGTGATGGCGGAATCCTGCGAAATAAAAACGGGGAATCATTCATGGAAAAATATGATGCCCGTAAAGACCTGGCCCCGCGTGATATTGTTGCCCGTGCCATTGATAATGAAATGAAACGCGCCGGTACCGAATATGTTTACCTGGATTGCCGCCACATGAACAAAGAAAAGTTCATTCATCATTTCCCGAATATTTATGAAAAATGCCTGGGCATGGGTATTGATGTGATGCAGCAAATGATACCGGTAGCGCCGGCAGCTCATTATAGTTGCGGTGGCATAAAAACCGATGAATGGGGCCGTACCTCTATCAAACAATTATATGCCTGTGGTGAATGTGCCAGTACAGGATTGCATGGTGCAAACCGCCTGGCCAGTAACAGTTTGCTGGAAGCAATGGTATTTGGCCATCGTTGTTTTATCAATAGCAGCCGGTTAATTGGTGAATTATCTTTTGAAGATCGCATTCCCAACTGGGATGCCAAAGGAACCAATGAGCCCGGTGAGATGATCCTGATTACACAGAGTCAGAAGGAACTTCGTCAGATTATGAGTGATTATGTTGGGATAGTTAGAACCGATGTGCGTTTGGAAAGAGCCATGAAAAGACTGGATCTGTTATTTTCTGAAACAGAAGCGCTGTATAAATCCACCAAAGTATCGCCGCAGTTATGTGAACTGCGTAATCTGATAACGGTAGGCTACCTGATTGTAAAAGGAGCAGAGTTTCGTAAAGAAAGCAGGGGGTTGCATTACAATACGGATCATCTGCAGAAAAGCGGGCTGCTGCAGAATATAATTTTATAAGATACAGACAGGTAACTGGTTACTTAACCGGAACTGTAATTATCAATAGCTTTATCTTCCTATTTTAGTAACTGTTCAATTACATTAACATGTATTATATAGTATATGGTTTATTTTATTTGTTCTCATTAATTCCCTGGCGGATAATGTATTGGTTGAGTGATGGTATCTACCTGTTCATGTATTATGGATTTGGTTACCGCAGAGAAATAGTGAAGAAAAATCTGCTGATTGCCTTTCCGGAAAAAACGGATACTGAAAGAACACAGATCGGGAAAGAATTTTATAAAAATTTCATTGATACATTTATTGAAACCATCAAACTGGTATCCATTTCGAGAAAGGAGTTTGACAGGAGGCTATCAATAAATGCCGAAGTGCTGAATAATCTCCTGCCTACCGGTCAAAGCGCGCAAATTCATTCGGGCCATTTTTTTAACTGTGAGTTTATGAATCTGGGAGTGGCTGCCAATAGTCACTATCCTTTTGTGGGCATATTCACAGCATTAACCAATAAAACCTTTAACCGCTTAATGTTAAAAGTTCGCGGGCAGTACGGAACTATATTAATTCCATCAAGTGATTTCAGAACCAGGTTTCGTCAATACACCGATAAGCCTTATTCATTAGGATTGGTGGCCGATCAGAATCCGGTGGATCCTACCAACGCTTATTGGGTAAAGTTTTTTGGCAGGATGACCCCTTTTGTAAAAGGACCGGAGAAAGGGGCAAAGAATATGAATACGGCCGTTATCATGGCTGATATGTATAAAATCAAAAGAGGTTTTTACAGAATTGATCTCACTTTATTAACCACCCGGCCCAAAGAAACACCGGATGGGTATATCACCAAAACACTGGTTAATTTTATTGAAGAAAGCGTAAGAAAAAGGTCCTATAATTATTTGTGGAGCCACAGAAGATGGAAATTTGAATACGATGAAAAAAAGTTTGGACAATATGTAATTGATTGATGAAAAATATTAGTTCAATACCTCTGTTGTTTTCTCAATCGTAAATTTTTCTTTCATTTCCTGCATCCTGGTCCATCCACCCAAAACATTATAAATGTTATGAATGCCCTGGCGTTTAATTAATGAGCAGGCAATCACACTTCGGTATCCACCCGCGCAATGCACATAAATATTATGCGAATCTTCGAGATTAACCATACTGGCAGGATCCATCATTTCGGATACAGGAATATTTATGGCATCAGTGATATGTCCACCGGCAAACTCATTGGTTTTTCTCACATCTACAATTACCAGTTTTGGATCAAAAGGAATATCCATGGCAAGTTCATCAGCTTCCACATCTACAATCATATCAAATTTTTCACCTGCCGCAAGCCATGCTTCATAGCCACCCTCCAGATAACCTTCTATCTTTTCGTAACCCACTCTGGCCAAACGGATAATGGTTTCTCTTTCTTTCCCCGGTTCGGTTACTAAAATAATGGTCTTATCAAAAGGTAAAATACTACCTGCCCACTCGGCAAAACGTCCATCCAATCCAATGCTTACAGAGCCCGGAACATAGCCTTGTGTAAATACACCGGATATCCTGGTATCGAGTATGATCACTTCATCTTCTTCCGCCCTTGCCCTGAAAGCAGCTATAGTTAAAGGTTTTAGCGCTTTTTGTAAAATGGTATCCAGGCTTTCATACCCTTCTTTATTGATCCTCGCATTAATAGGAAAGTATTGTGGCGGAGCCGTTAAGCCTTCAGTAACTACTTTAATAAATGCTTCTTTTGTTTTTGCCAGCAATGCATAGTTTGTCTTTTTTTGTTCACCAATAGTACTCTGGGTTTCCGGCCCAAGGTTTTTTCCGCAACTACTGCCGGCGCCATGACCTGGATAAACGATCACTTCATCATTCAACACTACAATCTTTTTCTGCAGGCTTTCATACATCATGCCGGCAAGATCATTCGTTGTAATCTCATTTGCTTTTTGTGCAAGATCGGGTCTGCCCACATCTCCGATAAATAAAGTATCGCCGGTAAAAACAGCATGATCTTTTCCGTTTTCATCTATCAACAGAAAACAACTGCTTTCCAGTGTATGACCGGGCGTATGCAGCGCTTCTATTTTTACCTTACCTATATCAAAACGTTCTCCGTCTTTTGCAACTTTAACCGGAAGTTTAGTTATGGCATCGGGCCCATATACGATGGTAGCGCCGGTTGCAGTTGCCAGGTCTAAATGACCGCTAACAAAATCGGCATGAAAATGTGTTTCAAAAATGTATTTGATCTTTGCTTTTCGTTCTGCAGCCAATGCCAGATATTCTTCAATATCACGGAGGGGGTCGATGATAGCACCAATGCCATCGCTTTCAATATAATAGGCTGCCTCACTAAGGCAGCCTGTATATAATTGTTTTATAAACATGTCTGTTTTTTTGCGCAGATAACATCAAGCTTCAGGCCAAAGAATGATCCTGGTCATTTGAAAGACTATGTTGTCAGCAAATCTGTCAACCTAACCTACCAGCGTTTCTACAAATTGCACTACTTCTGCCAGGCGGTTATAGTTAACGGAGTAGAAGATGAACTTACCATCGCGTGAGGTACTAACAATACCTGCACGCCGTAAAATGGCCAGGTGCTGCGAAGCAACTGATTGCTCCAATCTAAGTTTTACATAGATTTCGGTAACTGTCATTTTCTGGTGTTCATCCAGTAATTTGATAATCTGCTGTCGCAGCTTATGGTTAATAGACCGCAGAATTAAGGAAGCTTTCTTGGTGTGAAGAAAATCAACCTTGATCGGGGTTTTACCGTTTAATAGCACAACGGCTTGTAAAGACTGGCTCATGAAATTAGAGTTTAAATTGGGGGGTGAAAAAACAAACTCGTTACTATAAAGTTAAGAATTAGTTCGCTGATTCATAGTATAAAATTTATGAATATTTTTTAATCTTTCTTTAAGCTGGTTTGGAGGGATGATAAAAGGCTTTTACGTATAAAGGTTCTGCATAAGCGAGGTTGGCAAAATGCCTGGTTTGACAGGCGATAGCTGCCCGGATGGCCAGATGGGAGGCATTATGTTGTATGTTCAGATAAGAAGCATTGGGATGATGTATTACCCCTTTTATTTTAAGGTGCCCGTTGCCGGTAAAAAGCACGGGATGGGCGTAATGAGCCGATGTGAAAGCATTCTCATTAATTATCAGCGCATTAGGTCCTTCTATCTCTTCTAAAGAAATATTGTAAACAGCCGTAAATACTTCCATCCGCCGGGCATCAATCATCGGGCAAAGAAGGGTATCCGGATCGGGATTGGTTTGTGTTAACTGCCAATGACTCAGGATAGCCTGTGCCATTACTTCCAGGGTATTAACCATGATCAGCGGTTTGTCTAAAGCATAACAGATCCCCTTTGCCGAGGCTAATCCTACCCGCAGGCCGGTGTAACTGCCCGGCCCTGCTGTAACTGCAATCGCGTCCAGTTGATTCAGCGAATAAGAGCTATTGGCCATCAATTGCTGAATGGCGGGTTGTATGAAGGAAGCATGGTTTTTCTGTTCATCGCTCTCTATCAACCCCAAAACGATAGACCCCTCGCTGAGGCAAACACTGGCATGCTCTGTGGCGGTATCTATGTGGAGGAGGAGGGGCATTTTTGGTTTATTGGTTTACCGGGTTGTTTTGGGAGGCTTCTTTTTGAAGGTTGGGGGCGGGAATGTACCGGGAATCGGTTTCATTCAGTTTATTTAAGAGGGCATAAATTTTTTTTAAGCCAATTTTTTCGCTCCATTCAAAAGGACCATAGGGGTAATTGGTACCTAATTTCATAGCGGTATCAATGGATGATTTGGTACTGACTCCATCGCCCAATGCAAAATAAGCCTCATTCACAACCATCGCAATCACCCTTGCAGCGATCATGCCGGGTATATCCGGCGCCAATTGGTATGTCCATCCTAATGTATCTAAAATGGAAGCCGCTTCTACAGGCAGCTCCGATTGCCGGCTGCCGGCCTGAAGGCCCGCAGCGGTAATTTCAATCGTATCTCTTTCCAGGAAACCATTCCATGCATTGATACGAATGCAGTTTGATGGCAGGTTTTCTGTTGTTTCGATAACAGCATTGATAAAAACGGGTTTATCAGATACTGTTAAAAAAGCAGATCCCTTTTCTTCAAAAAGAAGGTCGAAACAGGCATCCGCAGCGGGTATGGGCATATTACCGGATAGCCAGCTAATTTCCACACCGGTTGGAACACCTTTGGCGAGAAAGCTTTGTTTTTGCTGCTCATTGGCTTTAACTGTTATCTGCATCTTACCGGTTAGACCGCAAATTTAGGTTGGCAGGTTGATAGAAATGCAGCAAATTGCTGCCGATTAAAACAATTCTCATGGCAAAGCAACTAATTAAGACAGATAAAGCGCCGGCCCCCATCGGCCCTTATAACCAGGCCATCAAAGCAAATGGGTTGGTATTTGTAAGCGGACAGGTAGCCTTGGATCCGGCAAGCGGTGAACTGCAAACCGGTACCATACAGGCGGAAACCCACCAGGTAATGAAAAACCTGCAGGGAGTGCTCGATGAAGCAAAAATCACCTTGGAGCATGTAGTAAAAACCAATATTTATTTGAGTGATATGGGTTTGTTTGCTCAGGTAAACGAGGTATATGGTTCTTATTTTAAAGGCAACTACCCGGCCCGTGAAACCGTTGCTGTAAAAGGGCTTCCACGCGGGGTGAATGTAGAGATAAGTGTGATTGCGGTGGTAGATCTGTAGAATAGTCAGCATTCATTTTCTCTTCATCACAACAACTCTATTCTGTAACTGGTTGTAAACGTCATGGGATTACCCGGAGCTACTAATAAAAGCCCTATTCCATTATTAAAATTATCCGGTGCGCCACTCAGGTTTTCAATGGCTATGCTATTGCGATGTTGGGGTATGTATAGTTGTAAAAGAGGATAGCTACCATCGGGTTCAACCGTAAGTTGCAGGGTATCATTATGCAATACACATTTGGTAGCCTGCGCCCTGTTTTCCAGTTCAAATGCATTATCCAATTGTATATTTTGTAACAAACAACCGTTTACAAACCTTTCATCTTTTATTTTTTTCCCGGTTGGTAGCAGTGCCACATCATATTCCAATTGGGTGCGGCTGTCAAATTGGATATGCCAGTCATCCACTTTACCACCCAGCCTAAAATACGGGTGCCAGCCATCTGCCATGGGTATGGGTTGCGGGTTGGTATGCATGATGGTAGTGGCCACTGTTAATTTATTTCCGGTTTCCAGTTTCCAGTTTAGGACAATCGTATAGGGGAATGGATAGCCTTTATCGGTTCCTTCGTAGGTATAGCTAAGTAGTATACCGGCAAAATTTTCAGCTATCCCGGAATTTGTAATACTGTATAGTCCATCATAGATCAACCCATGAATGGCATGCTCCTGAAGCCAGTGTTTATCTACCTGGTATTCGTTATTGGCAAAGCGATATTTGCCTTTATTCATCCTGCATACAAAGGGACTGAGCTTGGCGCTTTTAAAGCCATTGGTTATATTTTTTATTACATCTTCTCTTCCGCTAAATCCATCTATCACATTGAATAAAGTGTTAGCTACCGGTATGCGAAACGCATTTAACAATCCGCCAAAAGCATAGATCTCGGCTTCTGCACCTGAAAGGGTATCTGCTAATGTAATGATGGGGAAACCGGATTGTTCTTCAATGTGGATGGTAAAAGACATAAGGGTATTTCAGGGTTTAAAAGCGATTAGTGTACAACAAATTTAACTGAAAAACGCAGTGGAATAACGGAATCGCATCAGAAATTGAAATTTTTGATTATCATTA